>NZ_JBQKUH010000057.1:0-27471 GCF_054968485.1 Leisingera sp. G5_S3_59_S7 | reverse complement strand
GAAGCCATGCCCCCTGCGCCAGTGATAAAAAGCCCCGAACAGAAGGGCCAGAACGGAAGAGAGCACTGAAAAAGGGCGGCCCCCTCGGACCGCCCTTTCTTTTGTTTCCGGATCTGCTGTTTCCGGATCTGACCGGCGGATCAGTGAGCGGTTGCCCCCGCCCCCTCTTCCGATCGTCTCAGCGCCGCCTTGGCGGCGGCGGCCTCTTCGGCCTCTTCGTCCCATTCGATGGGCTCAGGCTGCGATACCAGCGCATGCTTCAGCACCTCAGAGACATGGGACACCGGGATGATCTCCAGACCTTCTTTCACGTTGTCCGGGATATCCGGCAGGTCTTTCTCGTTCTCCTGCGGGATCAGCACTGTCTTGACACCGCCGCGCAGGGCCGCCAGCAGCTTCTCCTTAAGGCCGCCGATCGCTAGCGCATTGCCGCGCAGGGTGACCTCGCCGGTCATCGCAATATCCTTGCGCACCGGGATCTGTGTCAGCACCGACACGATGGAGGTCACCATCGCCAGGCCCGCCGAGGGGCCGTCCTTAGGCGTTGCGCCTTCCGGCACGTGCACGTGGATGTCCCAATGGTCGAACTTCGGCGGCTTGATGCCCAGTTTCGGCGAGACAGAGCGCACGTAGGACGAGGCCGCCTCGATCGATTCCTTCATCACGTCGCCAAGCTTGCCGGTGGTCTTCATCCGGCCCTTGCCCGGCAGCCGCAGTGCCTCAATCGACAGCAGCTCGCCGCCGACGGAAGTATACGCCAGCCCGGTCACCACACCAACCTGATCCTCTTTCTCGGCCAGGCCGAAGCGGAACTTCGGCACGCCCAGGAACTCGTCAAGGTTTTCCGGCGTGACAGTCACGCTGTCGGCCTCTTTCTTGACGATCTTGGTCAGCGACTTGCGCGCCACCTTGGCGATCTCACGCTCCAGGTTCCGCACCCCCGCCTCGCGGGTGTAGGTGCGGATCATCTCGGTCACGGCATCCTCGGTCAGCTCGAACTCCTTGGCCTTCAGGCCGTGGTTCTTCACCTGCTTGGAAATCAGGTGCTGCTTGGCGATCTCGCGCTTTTCGTCCTCGGTGTAACCCGACAGCGGGATGATCTCCATCCGGTCCAGAAGCGGCCCGGGCATGTTGTAGCTGTTCGAGGTGGTCAGGAACATCACGTTCGACAGGTCGTATTCCACCTCCAGGTAGTGATCCATGAAGGTGTTGTTCTGTTCCGGATCCAGCACCTCCAGCATCGCGCTTGCCGGGTCACCGCGGAAATCCTGGCCCATCTTGTCGATTTCATCGAGCAGGATCAGCGGGTTGGTGGTCTTCGCCTTCTTCAGCGCCTGGATGATCTTGCCGGGCATCGAGCCGATATAGGTGCGGCGGTGGCCGCGGATCTCGGACTCGTCGCGCACGCCGCCCAGGCTGATGCGGATGAACTCGCGCCCTGTCGCCTTGGCCACGGATTTGCCCAAGCTGGTCTTACCCACGCCCGGAGGGCCGACGAGGCACAGGATCGGCCCCTTCAGCTTGGCCGAGCGCTGCTGCACCGCCAGATACTCGACGATCCGCTCCTTGACCTTCTCGAGGCCATAGTGATCGGCGTCCAGGATCTCCTGCGCCTTGTTCAGGTCTTTCTTGACGCGCGACTTGGTGCCCCACGGGATCGACAGCATCCAGTCGAGATAGTTGCGCACAACCGTGGCTTCCGCCGACATCGGCGACATGTTCTTGAGCTTCTTCAGCTCCGCATCGGCCTTTTCGCGCGCCTCTTTCGACAGTTTGGTGGCGGCGATCTTCTCTTCCAGCTCGGCGATTTCGCCGGCTCCTTCCTCGCCGTCGCCCAGCTCCTTCTGAATGGCCTTCATCTGCTCATTCAGATAATACTCGCGCTGGGTCTTCTCCATCTGGCTCTTGACGCGGGTCTTGATCTTCTTCTCGACCTGCAGGACCGAGAGTTCGCCCTGCATCAGCCCATAGACCTTCTCCAGCCGCTCGCTGACAGACAGAGTCTCCAAAAGCTCCTGCTTGCGCTCCACGTCGATGCCCAGGTGGCCCGCCACCAGGTCGGCCAGCTTGGCCGGCTCGGCGGTCTCGCCAACGGCGGACAGCGCTTCCTCGGGAATGTTCTTGCGCACCTTGGCATAGCGCTCGAACTCATCGCCCACGGTGCGCACCAGCGCCTCGGTGGTGGTGACGTCCCCCGGCATTTCCGCCAGTTCTTCGGCCTTCGCCTCGAAGTAGTCGTCATTTTCCAGGAATTCGGTGATTTTCACCCGCGACTGGCCCTCGACCAGCACCTTGACGGTGCCATCGGGCAGCTTCAGCAGCTGCAGCACATTGGCCAGCACGCCGACGGTGTAAATGCTATCGGTTTCCGGGTCGTCCTCGGAAGGGTCGATCTGGCTGGACAGCAGGATCTGCTTGTCGTCCGCCATCACCTCTTCCAGGGCGCGCACCGACTTTTCCCGGCCCACGAACAGCGGCACGATCATGTGGGGGAACACCACGATATCGCGCAGCGGCAGCACAGGATAGGAGGAATTGAGTGGCTCTTGCATACTCGGTCCTTTGCTTGGCAAGACGGCCCGGCCCCGATCCCGGCAGCGCTTGGCGCGTCTCCTCATTGGATGTCTTTATCTGGGGGGAAGGTTAATGATTTTCAACCAGCCCGCCGCTTGGTTGGCCCCACCTTGCCCGCAGCGCGCCCGGACCACAAGGCGCAAATGACCGAAGGGTGAGCAAAGCGCTAACACGCCCGGGGATGTGCCGGAAACGGCCGGGCAGAGGTGCCGGAAACGGCCGGGCAGACTGGTGCGATCCGCCATTCAGCGCCGCTCCAGCGTCACCAGGCCGCGCTCAAAGCGGCCCGCCGCGCCGGTCTCGCTGTAGGTGCCGCTCAGCCTTGACTGGTCGACCAGAAACAGCCGGTAGTCCTGGCGCAGAACATGCCCCGTCCCGCTGTCCTGCGCGCCCGCGATATTCAGCCGCAAAAGCTGGTCCGGACCGCACGCCAGGGGACCCAGGGCGATCTCGTCCAGAAACACCTCAGCGTCGTCCGGCAGGTCGCCGCGGCCTGCGCTTTCGGCCCGCAGGCCGCTGCCCGGCGCCGGCGGCGCACGGTCCTCAACTGCGACCGGCATGAAGCCCAGCGCAGGCGAGCCCGCCATCAGCCGGCCGTTCCGGAAATCCAGCGACAGAATCTCGCCGCTGCGCTGCGGCACCGGCAGCATCTCGACACGCCCGGCCGAAACCAGCCCCATTTCGCCCGGCCCCTTGCGCAGGGTCCACCGCCCGCGCAGCGCGCTGGACTTGCCCTTGACCAGTTCCTCCAGCGTGATGGTGCAGCCATCAATCGGCGGCGCCTTGAAGAAGCCCGACGCCTCCGCCAGAGATCCGGGAGACTTGGCGCTTCCCGTGCCCTGAGAAGGTTCCTGTTCCTGCGCCTGTGCCGCCGGAGAGCTGCCTAGCAGAACCGCCAGAACAATCGCGCGCAAACCGGTCATCGCCATCCTCCCCGCTTTTGCGCGAGGTTAGCAGACAGGGTCTTCACAACAGGTGAACAGGCGCCCGGACCCCAGCTGAACTGATACCGGCGGCCGGGCGTTTGCTGCCCGGCCGCCATTGCCTCATCTGGGCCTCAGCGGATTATTCAGCCGCCTGCTGCATCACCGGGTAGTCGGTATACCCCTCATCTCCGCCGCCATAGAAGGTTTCCGGGTTGCCTTCGTTCAGCGGCGCGTCTGCGGCCAGCCGCTGCACCAGATCCGGGTTGGCGATGAAGGGGCGGCCGAAGGCCACCAGGTCAGCCTCGCCCGAGGCCGTCCGCGCCAGCGCGGTTTCGCGGTCATAGCCATTGTTGGCCATATAGGTGCCGGTATAGAGCTTGCGCAGGGCGTCGAAATCCCCGTCCCGGGCGCCGCCGGTCTCACCCTCGACCATGTGCAGATAGGCCAGGCCATAGCTGTTCAGTTTCTGGATAACCGGCGTGTAATGACCTACGGGATCGCTGTCGGACACATCATTGAAAGTGGCAAAGGGCGACAGGCGCAGGCCGATCCGGCCGGCCTGCCAAACCGTCTGCAGCGCGTCCAGAATCTCAAATACGATCCGGGCGCGGTTTTCCGGGGAGCCGCCATAGGCATCGGTGCGGGTGTTCACCCCGTCCTTCAGGAACTGCTCCAGAAGATAGCCGTTGGCCGCATGCAGCTCGACACCGTCGAACCCCGCATCCTTGGCGTATTTCGCGGCCTGCACGAAGTCGGCAATCACCCGCTGGATGTCTTCCGCGCTCAGCGCCTGCGGCTTGGCCGTCGGCACAAACCCTTCATGGGTGAACGTCTGCGCCTCTGCCGCAACATCGGTGGAGGACACGGCTTTGGTGCCCTCGGGCAGCAGCGAGTCATGTGTGATCCGCCCGACATGCCACAGCTGAATAACAATCTTGCCGCCCTTGGCATGGACCGCATCCGTGACCTTGCGCCAGGCCGCAGCCTGCGCCGCCGTGTGGATGCCCGGGGTCTGGATATACCCCTTGCCCTCGGGGCTGATCTGGCTGCCCTCGGTGATGATCAGTCCGGCGCCCGCCCGCTGGGCGTAATACTCGGCATGCCGGTCCAGCACCTCGCCGGTTTGGTCATCAGCCCGGTTGCGGGTCAGCGGCGCCATGACAATGCGGTTTCTCAACTCGATTGCGCCAGCGGTGGCGGCGGAAAACAATTCTTGGCTCACGGGGATGTCCCTCCGGTCAAAGTGTCCAGCAACAAGAACGTTGCCGGAATGACCTGAGCACCCTGCCCCGCGCTTTCAACCGGGCGTCAGCCAGAGAAGCTGCCCGCCTGCGCACAGTGACTGTTCGGCCCTGCCTGTTCACAACCGCTCGATATCGCCTTGCGCGCGGGTGGCGTGGAAGTCCTTTTGCCAGGCTTCAAACGTGCCCGCCGCAATCGCCTCGCGCATGCCGCCCATGATCTCCTGGAAATAATGCAGGTTGTGCCAGGTCAGCAGCATGCCCGAGATCATCTCGTTGCTGCGGAACACATGGTGCAGATAGGCGCGGGAATAGTTTGAGCACGCCGGGCAGGAACAGTTTTCATCCAGCGGCCGCGGGTCGTCCTGGTGGCGGGCGTTCTTGATGTTCACCACGCCGTAGCGGGTGAACGCCTGCCCGGTGCGCCCCGACCGCGACGGCAGCACGCAGTCCATCATGTCGATGCCGCGCGCCACCGCGCCGACGATGTCGTCGGGCTTGCCCACGCCCATCAGGTAACGCGGCTTGTCCCCGGGCAGCATGTCCGGCGCAAAGTCCAGGCAGCCGAACATCGCCTCCTGCCCCTCGCCCACTGCCAGGCCGCCCACCGCGTAGCCGTCAAAGCCGATGGTCTTCAGCGCCTCGGCGCTTTCCTCGCGGAAGTCCTGCGCTAGCCCGCCCTGCTGGATGCCGAACAGCGCGTGCCCCGGACGGTCGCCGAACGCCTCGCGCGAGCGCTCCGCCCAGCGCATCGACAGCCGCATCGACTCGGCAATCCGGTCGCGGTCCGCAGGCAGCGCCGGGCATTCGTCGAAACACATCACGATGTCAGACCCCAGCAGCCGCTGGATCTCCATCGAGCGTTCCGGGGTCAGCTCATGCTTGGAGCCGTCGATGTGGGATTTGAACGTCACGCCTTTCTCGGTCAGCTTGCGCAGACCGGCCAGCGACATCACCTGAAACCCGCCCGAGTCGGTCAGGATCGGGCGCTCCCAGTTCATGAACTTGTGCAGGCCGCCCAGCCGGTCGATCCGCTCCGCCGTCGGGCGCAGCATCAGGTGATAGGTATTGCCCAAGAGGATGTCGGCGCCGGTGGCGCGCACGCTTTCCGGCATCATCGCCTTGACGGTTCCGGCAGTGCCAACCGGCATGAACGCGGGCGTGCGGATCTCGCCGCGCGGGGTATTGATAACGCCCGTGCGCGCTTTGCCGTCGGTTGCCTTCAGTTCAAAGTTGAAAAGCTCTGCCATCTCGTATTCCTGCCGTTACCATGACACCGGCACACCGGTGATTCCCCCTAATGCCAAGGAGCCCCGCGCATGTCCACAGCAGACCCCGCGCCGCAATTGAAACTCGGATGGGAGGAGTGGGTCAGCCTGCCGGACCTCGGCCTGCCTGCGCTGCGGGTAAAAGTGGATACCGGCGCCCGCACCTCGTCGCTGCACGCCACCGGCATTGAAACCTTCGGCCCGGCCAGCGCCCCCAAGGTGCGTTTCATGGTGCATCCCATTCCCGGCCAGTACGACCTCGAAATCCCCTGCTCTGCCCTGATCAAGGACCGGCGCGAGGTGACATCCTCCAACGGCGAAAGCGAAATGCGCTTTGTGATCGAGACGCCGATTGCGATCGCAGGCCAGTCCTGGCCGGTGGAGCTGACGCTGACCGACCGGCGCGGCATGGCCAAGCACATGCTGCTGGGCCGCCAGGCGCTGACCGATAACGTGACCGTTGTGCCAGGCGAACGCATGTGCCAGCCGGCGCTGGACTATTCCGTCTACGCCTCTGCAAATATCCGCAAATCCGCCCCCAAGCGCGCCCTGCGCATCGCTGTGCTCAGCCGCGAGGACAATTACTCCACCCGCCGCCTGGTGGAAGAGGGCGAAAACCGCGGCCACACGGTGGAAGTCATCAACACCACCCGCTGCTACATGGCCCTCAATGCACTGGCGCCAGAGGTCCATTACGACGGCACGCGCCTGCCCCGCTATGACGCGGTGATCCCGCGCATCGGCGCCTCCGTCACCCAATACGGCACCGCGCTGCTGCGCCAGTTCGAAACGCTCGGCACCTTCTGCGTCAACGGCTCCGAGGGCATCACCGCCAGCCGCGACAAGCTGCACGCGCATCAGATCCTGGCCCGCCACAAGATCGGCATGCCCGCCACCGCCTTCGCCGCCTCGCCAAAGGACACCGGCAGCCTGATCCAGATCGTGGGCGGCGCGCCGCTGATCGTCAAACTGCTGGAAAGCACCCAGGGCAAGGGCGTGGTGCTGGCCGAAACCAAGAAAGCCGCCGAAAGCGTGATCACCGCCTTCCGCGGGCTTAAGGCCAACTTCCTGGTGCAGCAATTCGTCAAGGAGGCCGCGGGCGAGGACATCCGCTGCCTGGTGGTCGGCTCCAAGGTGGTGGCCTCGATGAAACGCTCCGGCGCTGATGGCGATTTCCGCTCCAACCTGCATCTGGGCGGCAGCGCCGAGGCGGTCCGCATCACCAAGGAGGAACGCGCCACCGCGGTGCGGGCCGCCCGCGCCTTCGGCCTCAACGTGGCCGGGGTGGACCTGCTGCGCTCGGAAACCGGCCCCAAGGTGCTGGAGGTGAACTCCTCTCCCGGGCTGGAAGGGATTGAAAAGACTTCCGCCAAGAACATCGCCGCCCTGATCTACACCGAGATCGAAAACCGGGTTCGCCCGGCTCCGGTGCGCCGCCTGAAACCCGCCGCCACCTGATCCGCGGTTTTCCTTGACCTTCGCTGCGCGCCCGCATGATCCTGCGCGCAGAAGTTTGAAACAGAAAGCATATTCATGACCGAAAACGAACTGCTCGACCTCTTGTCCGGCAACCTTCTCTACCTGCTGGGCGCCCTCCTGCTGATCATCATCGCGCTCAAGGGCATCCGCATCGTGCCGCAGTCGCAGAAATTCGTGGTCGAACGCTTCGGCCGCCTGCATTCAGTGCTGGGGCCGGGCATCAACTTCATCGTGCCGCTGCTGGATGTGGTGCGCCACAAGATCTCGATCCTGGAACGCCAGCTGCCCAACGCCACCCAGGATGCGATCACCAAGGACAACGTGCTGGTGCAGATCGACACCTCGGTTTTCTACCGCATCCTTGAGCCGGAAAAGACCGTCTACCGGATCCGCGACGTGGACGGCGCCATCGCCACCACCGTGGCCGGTATCGTGCGCGCTGAGATCGGCAAGATGGACCTGGACGAGGTGCAATCGAACCGCGCCCAGCTGATCTCCCGCATCCAGGAAAGCGTCGAAAGCGCGGTGGATGACTGGGGCATCGAAGTGACCCGCGCCGAAATCCTGGATGTGAACCTCGACCAGGCCACCCGCGACGCGATGCTGCAGCAGCTCAACGCCGAACGCGCCCGCCGCGCCCAGGTGACTGAGGCCGAAGGCCAGAAACGCGCCGTCGAACTGGCCGCCGATGCCGAACTCTATGCCGCCGAACAGACCGCCAAGGCCCGCCGCATCCAGGCCGAGGCCGAAGCCTATGCCACCGGCGTGGTGGCCAAGGCGATTGCCGACAACGGCATCGAGGCCGCCCAGTACCAGGTGGCGCTGAAACAGGTGGAGGCGCTGAATGCGCTTGGCAATGGCACCGGCAAACAGACCATCGTGGTCCCAGCCGCCGCACTGGAGGCCTTTGGCGATGCCTTCAAGCTGCTGAAAGGATCCAAGTGATGGCTGCCGGGTTCTGGACGCTCTGGTGGGTCTGGGCGGCGGCGGCACTGGTGCTGGGCATTCTTGAAATCCTGGTGCCCGGTTTTGTCTTCCTCGGCTTCGGAATCGGCGCCGCCGCGGTGGCGCTGCTACTGCTGATTTCCGGCGGCAGCTGGGGGCTGCCGTTGCTGCTGCTGATTTTCGCGGGCTTGTCGCTGGCCGCCTGGCTGCTGCTGAAACGGCTGTTTGCCCTGCCCAAAGGCCAGGTGAAAACCTTCGATCACGACATCAACGACTGAACCGCCGGCGGCGGGCCGCCGCGGTGCGGCCCGTCCTCAGAACCGGAACCCGATGCCCGCCAGCAGGCTGTGGGTCACAGCATCATGGCGGAAGAAGCTGCCGGTGCCGCGGGTGCCCTCTTCGTAATCCACCCCCAGCCCGCGGTACATCACATAGATCGAGGCGCGCTCCCAGCGGTCATAAACCAGCCCGCCCATCGCGGACCAGCTCTGATCCGACCCGGCGCCAAAGCCGCCGATGTCGCCCTCCAGCAGGATGCTGAACTCCGGCGACACCCGGCGCTGCCAGCGCAGACCGGCAACCGGATCGGTCCACTCCGCCCCCTGCCGCAGGGTGCCGCCCGGCAGGCTGGCAATCACGTCCACGTCCCAATGGCGCAGTCCCCCGAACAGCTCGAAACTGTCCAGCCCGCGCCCGAAGCTGTAGGTCACCACCGCTTCCGCCACATTCTGATCATAGGTCACTGGCACCTCGCCGGCAGTGCTGCTGCCAATGGCATCGGCATCCAGCAGCGCATACCGCAGCCGGAACCCGAACCGGCTGCTGTGGATGCCCTCGAACTGCAGCATTCCGCCCGCCTGCAGCTGGTCGAACACATCGCTTGCCTCAAACGCGACATCCCCGGCGGCCCGGCCCAGCTCTGTCGTGCTCTCCACAGAGGGCGCCAGCACAAAAGGCGTCAGCTGCCAGCGCCAGCCGCGCAGGTCCTGGGCCGCAGCGGCGGTCCCCAAGAGCGCGGCAAGCACCGGCACAGCAATCGCAGCAGCCCGTGCGGGCACACTCGGTTCAGGCATGGCTCTCCCTCCCCCGTTCCTGCCAGGCCCAGCGGCACGGCCGGCATGCGTCATCCGGCCGCTGCACCCGGGCAGCTTTCAAAAATCATTATGGGGGAGCAACGATTTAGCGCGGAAACCCCTCAGATCAAACCCGCACGCCCGGCCGCGCGCAAGGCTGGCAGACAGATCATTTCCGCGGCCGCGCGCGGCGCCTCTGGACGCCGGGCTGCTTATTTCCTATATAAATCGTCGGAAAATCAGACCGGGACCATCATGACCAATCCTTCCGAACCGCTCGAAGGCGCACCGCTGATCGCGCCCTCCTCCGTCAGCCACCCGCTGTACGAGGCCGTGGCCGAGGCCTGCCGCACCGTCTATGACCCGGAAATCCCGGTGAACATCTACGAGCTGGGCCTGATCTACACGATCGACATCAACGACGAAAACGACGTCAAGATCATCATGACCCTGACCGCGCCCGGCTGCCCGGTGGCAGGCGAGATGCCGGGCTGGATCGTCGATGCGGTGTCACCGGTGCCCGGCGTCAAAAGCGTCGATGTGCAACTCACCTGGGAGCCGCCCTGGGGCATGGAAATGATGTCCGACGAGGCCCGCCTCGAACTGGGCTTCATGTAAGCCGCAGGAGCGTGTCCGGCGCCGCAACGCGCCGGTCCGCGGCCCGGGCGCACTTGAGACAGCGGCAAGACGCTCCTAGATTATAAGCAACGCGCGACTTTTTGGAGACCCGGATGTTTGGAATTCCCGGCAAGCAAGCTGTGACAATGACGCCCAAGGCAGCGGCGCAGATCGCCAAGCTGATGCAGAAGGACGGCCATGCCGGCCTGCGCATCGGCGTCAAGAAAGGCGGCTGTGCGGGCATGGAATACACCATGGAATACGTCGACGAGCCCTCCCCCAACGACGAGGTGGTGGAACAGGACGGCGCACGCATCCTGATCGCGCCGATGGCGCAGATGTTCCTGTTCGGCACCGAAATCGACTATGAGGTGACGCTCCTGGAAAGCGGCTTCAAGTTCAACAACCCCAACGTGGCCGAGGCCTGCGGCTGCGGCGAGTCGATATCCTTCAAGGAAGCGCCCGGCACCTGATCCGGCGCGTCGGGCAAGAAAACACCGGGCGGGGCCTTCCCCGCCCTTTTTGCATCGCCACTCCCCCTCCAAGCGAATTGCGCCGCTCCGCTGCCGGTGCTACCAGTCACGCCCAAACAGGACATTCGGAGGCACCCCCATGCGGCGGAAACTGGCAGCAGGCAACTGGAAGATGAACGGCACCGGCGACAGCCTGGGTGAACTGGCGGCACTGGCCGAAGGCCACCCCGGCCCGGCAGCCGATATCCTGATCTGCCCGCCCGCGACCCTGCTTTCGCGCGCCGCAGACACCGCCAGGGGCAGCGCTGTCGCCATCGGCGGCCAGGACTGCCACGCCAATGCTTCCGGCGCCCACACCGGCGATCTGTCGGCGGCCATGCTCAAGGACGCAGGCGCCTCCGCCGTGATCCTCGGCCACTCCGAACGCCGCGCCGACCACGGCGAGACCGACGCCCAGGTCTGCGCCAAGGCAGAGGCCGCCATGGCCGAGGGCCTCACCGCGGTGATCTGCATCGGTGAAACCCTGGCGGAACGCGAGGCAGGCGACACGCTCAGGGTCGCAGGCACTCAGCTGGCAGGCTCGGTCCCGGCTTGGGCATCTGGCGCAAATACCGTGATCGCCTATGAGCCGGTCTGGGCCATCGGCACCGGCAAGGTGCCCACGCTGGAACAAATCGCCGAAGTCCACGATTTCCTGCGCGCAGAACTCACCACCCGCTTCGGCGCTGAGACTGCGGACAGCATCCGCCTGCTCTACGGCGGCTCGGTCAAACCCTCCAACGCGGGCGATATCTTCGCCGTCTCCAACGTCGACGGCGCGCTTGTCGGCGGTGCCAGCCTCAAGGCTGCGGATTTCTCCCCGATCATCACCGCGCTGGAAGCCAGCTAACCGGCGCCCTGCGGCGCTGGCCCCGGATTTGAGTATTTTCTGGAAAGATGAAGCCCGGGCGGTTTTCATCTTTGCCCAAATACTCCGGGGTGAATTGGCCCGACGGGCCAAGAGGGGCAGCGCCCCTTCCCTGAAACGAAAAACGCCCCGGTCTCCCGGGGCGTTTCTTTTTGGCAAACCGCCTACTTCGTTATGATCTCCGGCCCCATCACCGCGTTTGGCAGCACCGTGGACAGCCAGGGCACATAGGTGATCAGGATCAGGAACACGAACAGCACCGCCAGGAACGGAAGCGCGGCCTTCACCACCCCCATCATCGGCATACCCGCAACACCCGAGGTCACGAACAGGTTCAGGCCCACCGGCGGTGTGATCATGCCGATCTCCATGTTCACCACCATGATGATGCCCAGATGGATCGGGTCGATACCCAGCTCGATGGCAATCGGGAACACCAGCGGCGCGACGATCACCAAAAGGCCCGAGGGCTCCATGAACTGGCCGCCGATCAGCAGGATCACGTTGACCACCACCAGGAACATGATGGGTCCAAAGCCCGCCGACAGCATCGCATTGGCGATATGCTGCGGCACTTGTTCGTCAGTCAGCACATGTTTCAGGATCAGCGCGTTTGCGATCACGAACAGCAGCGTAACGGTCAGCTTGCCCGCCTCGAACAGCGTGTGCTTGGTGTCGCTGTGGAAGAACGCCGTCACCAGCGCATAAGGCTTCTTGATCAGCGGCGTCTTGGCCTCGCCCTCGCCGTTCGACAGCGGCCCCATGTCCTTGTAGACGAAGGAGGCGATCAGGAAGGCATAGACCGCCGCCACCGCCGCGGCCTCAGTCGGCGTGAAGATGCCGCCATAAATGCCGCCCAGGATGATCACGATCAGGAACAGCCCCCAGCCGGCTTCGCGGCCCGAGGTGATGATCTCGCCCCAGCCCCTCCACTCGCCTTTGGGCAGGTTCTTGACCTTGGCCATCACATAGATGGTGACCATCAGGAACAGACCGGCCAGAAGGCCCGGGATCACGCCCGCCAGGAACATGCGCCCCACGGAGACCTCAACCGCCGCCGCATAGACCACCATCACGATGGAGGGCGGGATCAGGATGCCCAGGGTGCCCGCGTTACAGATCACACCGGCCGCAAACTCCTTGGAGTAGCCCACCTGCCGCATCCCTGCGATCACAATGGAGCCAATGGCCACCACGGTCGCGGGAGACGACCCGGACAGTGCGGCAAACAGCATACAGGCAAACACGCCCGCAATCGCTAGCCCGCCCGGCAGATGGCCGACGCAAGCGATGGAGAAGCGGATGATCCGCCGCGCCACGCCGCCTGTAGTCATGAATGACGAGGCCAGAATGAAGAACGGGATCGCCAGCAGGGTGAAATGCCCCTCAAAGGCTTCAAACAGCGTGCCTGCGACCGACGCCAGAGAGCTGTCGGAATAAATCAGCAGAAAGATGGTCGAGCTGAGGCCCAGCGACACCGCAATCGGCACCCCGATCAGCAACAGGCCAATCACCATCGCAAAGAGGATTACCACTTCCATCAGTCATGCTCCCCGCGCTGTGCCTGCACTTCTGCAATTTCGTCTTCGACCTCGTGGCTGGCGACCAGCCGGTCCGCCTCGCCGCGGGCAATCTGGAACGCTGCCTGGGTAAAGCGGAACACCAGAAGCAGCATCGACACCGGCAGCACCACGTAAGGAACAACCTTCGGCAGCTTCTCGTAGGAGTCGCCGTAATTGATCAGGTCTTCCAGGAACTTGAAGATCCCCACCATCGGCACGTCCTGAACCTCATAGAAGCTCTGGCTGCGCGCCTTCATGTCAAACCCGGTCGGGAACCAGCGGCCCGAGGTGGGCGGCAGGTCGGCAAACACTGCCCAGTAGTCATAGGCGCCCTTCAGCAGAAGCAGCGAAAACACCAGGCAGCAGGCAACGGCAAACAGCCCCACCGCCTTGCGCGCACCGGGCGCCAGCATGTTGACGATGGCGTCCACCCCCAGATGCGCATGGGTCTTCACCGCATAAGACGCGCCCAAGAGCACCAGCCAGGCAAACAGGAACACGGTCAGCTCCAGCGCCCACAGAATGTTGGAATTGAATACAAACCGCGCGATCACATTGGCGAATGTAATCGCCGTCATCAGCCCCAGCAGGAGCGCGATCAGGGTTTCTTCGAGTGAGTTGATAAGCCCGCTCGGGCCGGTTCTGGACCCCGCCATGGCTGCCTCCCAAGTTTTGCGGAAAGGGGTGCAGGCGGCGGATCCCCGCGCCGCCCGCGGATACGGGGCGCCCGCAGGGGCACCCCGGTCAGGCCCGGATTACAGGCCTGCGTTGATGGCTTGCGCCGCGTCGATCTTTTCCTGGCCGACGTCGCCTGCGAATTTCTCCCAGACCGGCTTCATCGCCTCGACCCAGGCCGCGCGCTGCTCAGGGGTCAGCTCGCGCACCACGCCGCCGGCGTCGATGATCGCCTGCTTGGCCTCGCCGTTCACCTTGGTGGATTCGGCGTTCCGCACGGCAGTCACTTCCTTAAGGATGGTCAGGAACTGGTCGCGCACGTCCGGCTCCAGGCTGTCCAGCCAGTCAACCGAGGTCACCACCAGGTAATCCAGCGCGCCGTGGTTGGTCTCGGTCACACCGTCCTGCACCTCAAAGAACTTCTTGCCATAGATGTTGGACCAGGTGTTTTCCTGCCCGTCCACAACACCCTGCTGCAGCGCGCCGTACACTTCCGAAAACGCCATTTTCTGCGGCGAGCCGCCGATCGCTTCCATCTGCGCCACCAGCACATCCGACGACTGCACGCGGAACTTCAGCCCGTTGGCATCCGTGGGCTCCACCAGCGGCTTGTTGGCCGACATCTGCTTCATGCCGTTGTGCCAGTACGCCAGCCCCTGCAGGCCGCGGCGCTGCATCGAGTCCAGCATCTCCTGGCCGGTTTCAGACGCCTGGAACGCATCCACGGCTTCGATGTTCTTGAACATGAACGGCAGGTCGAACAGGCGGAACTGCTTGGTGAACTTCTCGAACTTCGACAGCGACGGCGCGGCCAGCTGCACGTCGCCCTGCAGCATCGCTTCCAGCACCTTGTTGTCGTTGTACAGCGTGGAGTTCGGGTAGACCTCCATGCACATGGTGCCGTTCATTTCCTCGTTCACGCGCTTTTCCAGCAGCGACGCGGCAATCCCCTTGGGGTGCTTGTCGGTGTTGGTGACGTGGCTGAATTTCACCACGACCTCGCCATCGTCGCAGGCGGCGCTTGCGGCGCCTGCGGTCACAGCCAGTGCCAGTGCGGTTGCAGCAGTGGTCAGGAATTTCATGTCTTTCCTCCCAGAAAAATCATCAGAAAATTCTATGTTGCCCTCAGCGCATAGCTGAAGCCCGCTCAGAGCATCCCAAGTTGCGTAAAACCGCTCAAGAATTGATCCGGGAATCACCCGTTTCCCGAAATTCTCCCAATTTGACAGTCAGTTACGACGACCTCTGGATGCAGCTGGGCGAAGCGGATCAAAAGCTGTGCGAAATCCCGCACAAGGAGCTTCCGGCTTTGTGCGGAAAACCGCACAAATGTTAGCGCCCGACAGAACTGCAGGGGAATCGCCGCCCTTTCATCTTTCGCGAAATACTCCCGTCCCGCTGCCCGGCAGGCGGCTTTGCCGCCGAAAGGGGAGGCGTCCAACCTGACCCGGTAACGCCACACCCGGGGTGTTGCACGCCCACCGCACGCCCCGCTTCCCCGGCCTTAACCCGCTCCTGCAATACTGCCATCCGTCGCGACACTGGTGCGGACTGACACCCCGCACCGCCAGGAGAACACAGGGCCCCCAAGACCACCTCTTCATCGGGTGCAGGGGCGTCCCGCACCGAAGGCTTCAGCGGACATGGGGGCTTGCGACCCCCGTCCTCCCTCCGCCTATGGCCCCGATGGGGCTTTCCGGCGGCGCCGCCTCCTTAATACCCCGGCATCCCCGCCGGATCAGACGAACCTCAAGGCCCTACAGCCCAGCGCCCTCAGCGGCGGTAATCCTCGGGCCGGATGCCATAGCGGGCCAGCTTGTCATAGAATGTCTTGCGCGGCAGCTTCAGGGCTTCCGCGGCCGCAGCCGCGCGCCCGTTGGCCCGTCCCAGTGCCGCAATCAGCAGCGACCGCTCCACCTGCGCCATCTGCTCCGCCAGCCCCAGCCCCGCGGCTGCGGCGGCCTCCTCCGGCATTCCCAGCACAAACCGCATCGCCGCCGACATCAAGGAGCGCGCATTGCCCGGCCAGTCCTGCGCCATCAGCGCCGCCAGATGATCCTGCGAAATCTCCGGCGCCTCAATCCCCGCCTGCTCTGCCGCCTGCGCCACGTAATGGCGGAACAGCACCGGAATGTCGCCGGGGCGTTCGGCCAGCGACGGGATCCGCACCCGCATCACATCCAGCCGGTAAAACAGATCGGGACTGAACCCGCCCGCTTCCGCCTTGCCCGCCAGATCAGCGCTGGAGCCCGCGATGATCCGCACTCCGCCGCCCTGCTCCAGCTGCGCCAGCAGCGCGTATTGCGCCGCCTCCGGCAGCGCCTGCACCTCGTCCAGAAACAATGAGCCGCCCGCTGCCTCCTGGCACAGCTCCGCCACCGTCTCCGCCGCCAGCCCGGCGGCGGGGCGTTTCACAAACGGGCCTTGCGCGGCGGGCGACATCAGGTGGATGACCTCCGCCACCTTGGAAATACCGCTGCCCGGCGCGCCGGTCACCAGCACCTCTGCGCCCGTCGGCGCAACCGCCCGCACCCGCTGGCGCATCTCCTCCGCCTGCGGCGAGCTGCCGAACAGCAGCCTAGAGGCCGGATCGCCGGTTTCCAGCTGCCGCTTCAGCCGCCGGTTCTCCAGCACCAGCGCCCGGGTCTTCAGCGCGCGCTCCAAAACCGGCAGGAAATCCGCCGCGGCACAAGGTTTTTCCAGGAAGTCGAACGCCCCCTGCGACATCGCCTTTACTGCCATCGGAATGTCGCCCTCGCCGGTCAGCAGCACCACCGGCAGCTCCTCATCCACGCTGCGGGCATAGTCCAGCAGATGAAACCCGTCCCGCCCCGGCATCCGCAGGTCAGAGACGATAACGCCGTCGAAGCCGCGCGTGATATGGTCCTTGGCCGCCACAAAGGACCCCGCAGTGACCGCTTCCAGGTCGTTCAGCTCCAGCGTCTGCGCCAGCGCCTCGCGCACCGCCGCATCATCATCGACCAAAAGCACCTTGCGGGTCATGCGGCATCATCCTTCTGCCCGGCGTCGCTCCACGGCTCCAGCTCCACCGTGAACACCGCGCCGCCGCCGGTGTTGGTGCCGCGGATGTTGCCGCCGAAACTCTGCACCAGACCATAGGAGATCGACAGGCCCAGCCCCATCCCCTCGGAGCTGCCAACCACCTTGGTGGAATAGAAAGGCTCGAACATCTTCTCCGGCTCCTTGATGCCGGGGCCGCTGTCCTGCACCCGCACCTGCAGCCGCGGGCCGGTCACGACAGAGATCGAGATCACCTTCTCCACCTGTCCCTGCATTGCATCCGCAGCGTTGTTGATCAGGTTCACAAAAACCTGCGTCAGCCGCACCTCGCCGCCCCAGGCATAAACCGGCGCGGGATAGTCGCCAGGCTGCCAGCGCAGATCCACCTGCTCCGCCTTCAGCCGCGGCGCGGTCAGCTCAGCCGCGGCGCTGATCACCTGCACCAGATCGACCTGCCCCATCGGCTCGCTCTCGTTGCGGGCAAAGGCGCGCAGGTTCTTGATGATCCGCGCCATCCGCACCGCCATGTCCGAAATCCGCCCCAGGTTTTCACCGGTGCGCGCCGCCTTGCCGCGCTCCAGAAAGGCCGCGCCGTTCTCGGCATACTGCTGGATCGCCATCAAGGGCTGATTCAGCTCATGGCTGATGCCCGCCGACATCTGCCCCAGCGCCGACAGCTTGCCCGCCTGCACCAGTTCCTCCTGCGCGCGTTTCAGGGCCGCCTCCGCTTCCTCGCGCTCGCGCACCTCGCGGCGCAGCTGCAGGTTGGCCGCCGACAGCGCCCTTGTGCGCGCCTCGACCCGGCTTTCCAGCACCGCATTGGCCTCCGCCAGGGTGCGGCGGCGCTCCATCACGATGAACAGCATGGCGCCCAGGGCCAGGCACACCGCCGCCAGCGCCGCCGCCTGCAGCACCGCTATCCGCTGCGCGGGGGCCACATCCACCAGGATCTCGCCCGTCATGCCAATGACCGGCAGCCCGACTGACAGATGCAGCGCCCGGGCGGGCAGATAGGGGCTGCCCTGCAGGGTCCAGATCTCATGCCCGGCATGGAACTCCCGGCCCGTCACGCTCGGGCTCTGCCCCTCCGCGCCGCGCTGCCAGAACAACAGCTCCGAGCGGTTGGCAATGAACACCTCGCCGCTCTCGTCGGTGAAGAACACCGCCGGCAGCGAGCCGCGCCAGGTCTGCTCCACATCTTCCACGTCAGCGACCACCACCAGCGCCCCGCGCACCCGGCCGTCCGGGGCAAAGGCCGGAGCGGCATAGAAATAGGCCCGCTTGCCATCCGGCTGCAGCACCCCGTGGCCGGTGCCCAAGGCGCCCTGCATCGCCCGGATGAAATAATCCTGCTGCGCCACGCTGGCGCCGGTCACCCCTTCGGCCGCCGCCAGCACATTTCCGTCTGCCGCAGCAAAGAACACATCCAGCGCCGCGGTCTTATCCGCCACCGACCGCAGCAGATCCGCCGCACCGGCCTGCGCCTCAGGCGCGGCAAGATCCGCCAGCGCCGGATGCTCCGCGGTCAGCACCGCCAGCTCCTGATAGACCTGCAACTGCGTGCTCACCCGGTCCGAGGCCAGGGCCAGATCGGCCGCACTGCGCTCTGCCAGGCTGTCCAGTGCCTGGCGGTAGCCATAGGACCAGACCGCCAGCGCCAGCGCCGCCACGGCCAGAAGGAACCCGGCAGGCAGACTCCAGCGAAGAAATTTTTGTGTTTTCATGGCGGCACGTTATCAAAGCGCCCCTTGCATTGACCAGATGCAGCGGCAAGAACCGGTATATGAAGACTTTAACCCAATCCCCTACCGATCCCGCCTTTGTGCAGGACCCTTATCCCTTTTATGCCACCGCCCGGGCCGAGGGCCAGCTGCACCGCTGGCAGGACTATGGCATGGTTGCCGCCTTCGGACATTCCGCGGTACACATGCTGCTGCGCGACCGCCGCTTCGGCCGCGAGGTGCCGCAAGAGCTGCGCACGGACGGCCCGGCCCACCTTGCCCCCTTCCTGGCGGTGGAGGCGCATTCGATGCTCGACGCCGAGCCGCCCCGCCACACCCGCCTGCGCAAGCTGGTGCTGCGCGCTTTCACCTCGCGCGAGATCGCGGCGCTGGAGCCGGGCATCCGGGATCTGTGCCACCAGCTGATTGATGCTTTCCCGGACCAGCCCTTCGACCTGCTGGACACCTATTGCACCCAGGTGCCGGTGATCACCATCTGCCGCCTGCTGGGCGTGCCGGAGGAGATGGCACCGCAGCTTTTGGGCTGGTCGCACAAGATGGTGGCGATGTACCAGGCGTCGCGCACCGAAGCGACCGAACACGCTGCCGCAAAGGCCTCGCAAGAGTTCACGGACTTCCTGCGCGGCTACATTGACGCGCGCCGCAACGATCCCCGCGACGACCTGATCACCCGTCTGATCGCGGCAGAGGAGGAAGGCGACAAGCTTTCCACGGATGAGCTGATCGGCACCTGCATCCTGCTGTTGAACGCAGGCCACGAGGCCACCGTGCATTCCCTGGGCAACGGCGTGAAGACCATGCTGCAGCAGGGCTGGCAGCCGGAGTGGCTGGCGCCCGCGGGCATCGAGGGGCTGGTGGAGGAGATCCTGCGCTTTGATCCGCCGCTCCATATGTTCACCCGCTACGCCTATGAAGAGGCAGAGGTTTTCGGCCATACCTTCCAGCGCGGCGATCAGGTTGCGCTGCTCTTGGGGGCCGCGAACCGCGACCCGGCGGCGCTGGACGACGCGGACCGGTTCGACCCGTCCAGGCCGCCCAAGGTGAACAAAAGCTTTGGCGGCGGCCTGCATTTCTGCGTCGGCGCGCCGCTGGCGCGGCTGGAAATGCAGATCGCCCTGCCGATCCTGTTTGAGCGCTGCCCGGACCTGAAACTGGCGGCAGAGCCGGAATATTCGAACACTTACCACTTCCACGGCCTGACCCGGCTGATGGTGAGCCGCACCTGAGGGACCGGGGGCACTCCCGCCCGCGCGGCAGGGATCAAAGATCCCTTTGCCCGGTTGGGCCAAGCGCCGCTGACGCGGCGCGGCGCCCCCCTTTCACCTTTGGCAAAAAACTCCGGGGGTGAGGCGCCCAAGCGCCGAGGGGGCAGCGCCCCCTTTCCGTTCCCCTCCTTACCCGCGCCGGGATGTCATTCAGGCAGGGCAGACAGCGCCGCCATGCAGGGGCCGCTCAGCAGCCAGTCCCGGAAGGCGGCCACTTTGGGGTCATGCCATTTCTGCCGCTCGCCGATCAGCGCATAGGCGCCGTCCGGGGTGCCGCAGGTCATCTGCGGGAAGGGCAGCACCAGGTCGCCCCGGGCCAGCTCTTCCTGGCACAGTACCAGGTCGGCCATCACCACCCCGGCCCCCATCACCGCCGCGCGGGTGGCCATGTCGAGGTTCGGGAACACCTCGCCGCCGGACGGGTCTACCTCCCCCACGCCGAAATGCTGCCCCCAGGTCGCCCAGTCGCTGCGGCGCGGGCTTTCGTGCAGCAGCCGCTGGCCCGCCAGCGCCGCCGGGCCATCCGCCAGGGCCGGCAGCAGCGACGGGGCGCAGGCCGGTGACAGGATCATCTCGAACAGCGGCAGAACCTCAATGTCCGGCGGCCGCCCGGGCCGGTTCTGCAGCGATATGCCCAGATCGTATTCCGCAGCTTCGAAGCCCTTGTAGCTGTAGAAGTCGGTGGTCAGCCGCAGCTTGACCTCCGGATGCGCGGCGCGGAACTGCTCCAGCTGCGGCAGCAGCCAGCGGATCGACAGCGTCGGCGGGCAGATCACCCGCAGCTCCGCGGCATCCGCCGCGACCTGCTCCACTTCACGCTGCATCATCGCAAAGGCCTCTGTCAGCACCGGATAGAGCCGCCGCCCCGCCGCCGTCAGCTCCACCCCGCGGGCGTTGCGGTGGAACAGCTGCACGCCGA
Organism: Leisingera sp. G5_S3_59_S7; assembly: GCF_054968485.1. Classification (NCBI taxonomy): domain Bacteria; kingdom Pseudomonadati; phylum Pseudomonadota; class Alphaproteobacteria; order Rhodobacterales; family Roseobacteraceae; genus Leisingera; species Leisingera sp. G5_S3_59_S7. Next base: position 6,783 of record NZ_JBQKUH010000057.1, on the reverse strand, counting down.
TGTGGTCCTCCAGGATCTTCACCTGGCGGCTGATCGCGCCCCGCGTCACGAACAGCTCGTCTGCGGCAGCGATGAAGCCTTCGTGCCGGGCGGCGGCCTCGAAGGCACGGAGGGCATTGAGGGGCGGCAGGCGCATGCGTTCACCATGGGTCAGTTTTCCTGATCCATGGTGGAGTTTAACTGGTTTGCGCGCAAGCCCCTCCAGCCCTAACTCTCAAAGGCCAGAACGGAGGATTTGCTATGACTGCATATTGCGAAAACGCAGACGCCCGGCATCATGGGTCTCCAGCCCGCAGCGTGCTTGGCTGGATTGCGGGTCTGACGGGTCTTAGAAAAGCTGAGCCTCATGCTGCGGCACTCCAGGACGCGGTGCAGGTACCGCGCCACGAGCTGCAGCGGTTGACGGAAACATCACCGCATCTGCTGGCCGATATCGGCGTCCTGCCGGCCCCCTGCGCCGGGGACACATCGCCCTGGCGGCTGCAGGACGGGCGGCATCTGCTGCTGCGCCCGCCCCTGTGACAACCGCCCCTGTGACAGCCGCCCCTGTGACAACCGGGGCAGCCGGCAGGGCACCGGTCCTGCCGGCTGGTGCAGAACCGCAGCCGCCGGTCAGGCGCCCAGCGGCAGCATGGTGGTCGATTTGATCTCTTCCATCGACAACAGCGCCGTCACGTTGTGCACCTTCACCTCTGAAATCAGCGCCTGATAGAACACGTCATAGGCCCGCGCGTTCTGCACCCGCACCTTCAGGATATAGTCGATGTCCCCCGCCAGCCGGTGCGCCTCCTGCACCTCGGGGCGGTCGCGCAGGGCCTGCAGGAACTTGGCCTGCCATTCCGCCTCATGCTCCGAGGTGCGGATGAGGACAAAGAAACAGGCCTCAAACCCCAGTGCCTCCGGGTCCAAGAGCACCGTCTGCTGGCCGATCACGCCGGCCTCCTTCAGCTTGCGGATGCGATTCCAAACAGGGGTCTTGGAAGACCCTACCCGGCGGGCTATTTCGTCCAGAGACTGGCTGGCATCCCGCTGCAGTTCAGCCAGAATTTTCCGGTCCGTGCCGTCGATCCGCACCGTCATTCCTGTTTTCTCCTTATGTGAGGACCAATCGGCCCGATGCCCCGCCCCGGCAAAACCAATGTTCTTATTTCCGCGCCCATATAGCGTTATACCGGGAATATTTCCTATATCTACCCTCAAGTCAAACACACCGCAGAGGGTACTGGAATGTCCGCACCATCCACACATGCTGCCAATGCCGCCACTCACGTCCGCGGCGGCATGGACTGTATGGCTGCAGGCCAGGTGACCTTTGCGGGCTCCGGCCCCGGCGATGCGGAACTGCTGACCCTGAAGGCGCTGCGCGCGCTGCAAGCCGCCGATGTGATCCTGCACGACCGTCTGGTCAGCGATGAAATCCTGGCGCTGGCCGGCCCGCAGGCGGTGCTGGAAGACGCAGGCAAGGAAGGCTTTGGCGCGCAGGTGTCCCAGGCGGACATCAATGCCCGTCTGGTGGAACTGGCCAAGGAAGGCAAGAAGGTGCTGCGATTGAAGGGCGGCGACCCGGCGGTCTTTGCCCGCCTGGATGAGGAGCTGACCGCCTGCGAGGAAGCGGGCATCGCTTACAGCATCATCCCCGGCATCACCGCAGCCTCCGCGGCTGTCGCCGCCATCGGCCAGAGCCTGACCCAGCGCGGCCGCAACACCGCGGTCCGGTTCCTGACTGGCCACGCGATGAGCGGCTTTGCCGATCACGACTGGGCAGCGCTGGCCCGTCCGGGCGAGGTTGCCGCGGTCTATATGGGCAAGAAATCCGCCCGTTTCGTGCAGGGCCGCCTGATCATGCATGGTGCCGACCGCGCGACGCCGGTGACCATCGTCGAGAACGCCTCCCGCCCCGGTCAGCGGGTGCTGGAAACCACATTGGACCGCCTGCCCGCCGACCTGGACGCGGCCGGGTTCAGCGGCCCTGCCCTTACATTCCTGGGCCTCGCCCCGCGCAAAGCCGTGGCCGCCCTGAACGACCTCAAGACGGAGCTTGCATAATGCCTCGCCCCTTTACGCCCAAAGTCATCACCGCCAACGACCTTTTGGAAGGCGACGTGATCTATTTCACCGCCCAGGACACCTGGACCCGCGACTTGTCCGAGGCCGAGCTGATCACCGACGAGGCCGAAGCCCAGCTGCGCCTGCTTGAGGCGGAGAAGCAGAACATCAAGATCGTCGGCGCCTATCTGGCCGACGCCAAGGCAGGCCCGAACGGCCCCGAGCCGACCCACTTCCGCGAGGAATTCCGCCGCACCGGCCCCTCCAACTACTTCCACGGCAAGCAGGAGGCTGACGCCAATGTATAAGTACAACGAATTCGACGAAGCCTTCCTGGCTGAACGCAACGCCCAGTTCCGCGCCCAGGTCGAGCGCCGCATCGACGGCTCCCTCACCGAGGACGAGTTCAAGCCGCTGCGCCTGATGAACGGCGTCTACCTGCAGCTGCACGCCTATATGCTGCGGGTCGCGATCCCCTATGGCACCCTGAATTCCGCCCAGATGCGCCAGCTGGCGCTGCTGGCCGAGAAATGGGACAAGGGTTACGGCCATTTCACCACCCGCCAGAACATCCAGTACAACTGGCCCAAACTGCGCGACCTGCCGGACATGCTGGACGCGCTGGGTGAGGTCGGCCTGCACGCCATCCAGACCTCGGGCAACACCATCCGCAACACCACCGCCGACCATTTCGCCGGTGCCGCCGCGGATGAGCTGACCGACCCCCGCCCCTATGCCGAGCTGATCCGCCAGTGGTCCACCGACCACCCGGAATTCCAGTTCCTGGGCCGCAAGTTCAAGATCGCCATCACCGGCAGCAGCGCCGACCGCGCCGTGATCAAGGCGCATGACGTGGGCCTGCAGGTGGTGGAACAGGACGGCAAGACCGGCTTCAAGGTCATCGTCGGCGGCGGCCTGGGCCGCACCCCGATGATCGGCCAGGTGCTGCGGGAATTCCTGCCGCAGGCGGATCTGCTGCCCTATCTGGAGGCGGTTCTGACCGTCTACAACGTGCTGGGACGGCGCGACAACAAGTACAAGGCGCGCATCAAGATCACCGTCTCCGAGAATGGCATCGACACCTACCGCGCGATGACCGAGGAAGCCTTCCTGGCGATCCGCGGCCAGTACGACGGCACCGACCAGCAGCTCTTGGAAGAGATCAAGACGCATTTCCAGGCGCCGGAGTTCCGCTCCGCCCCGACCGATGCGTTCGACACCGCTTACGCAAACGACCCGGTGTTCCGCGCCTGGGCCGACACCAACCTGCACGCGCACCGCGCCGAAGGCCACGCCATCGCCACCATCTCAATCAAGGCGCATGGGGCCACCCCGGGTGACGCAAGCGCCGAGCAGATGCGCGTGATGGCCGATCTGGCCGAGCAGTACGGCTATGACGAGCTGCGCATCAGCCACCAGCAGAACGTGATCCTGCCGCATGTCCACAAGAACGACCTGCCCGCGATCCACGCCACGCTGAAAGCGCATGGCCTGGCCACCGCCAACATCGGCCTGATCTCGGACATCATCGCCTGCCCGGGCATGGACTATTGCGCGCTGGCAACCGCCCGCTCGATTCCGGTCGCGCAGGAGATCGCAACCCGCTTTGACGAACTGAAGATGGAGCACGACATCGGCCATCTGCAGATCAAGATCTCGGGCTGCATCAACGCCTGCGGCCACCACCACGTGGGCCACATCGGCATCCTGGGCCTGGACCGCGCAGGGGTGGAGAACTACCAGATCACCCTGGGCGGCGACGCGACTGAGACGGCGGCCATCGGCACCCGCACCGGCCCCGGCTTTGCTTATGACGAGATCGTCCCGGCCGTGGAGCGCATCGTCGAGGTCTATATGGCGCGGCGCGAGGGGCCTGAGGAAACTTTCCTCGAGACCTACAACCGCATCGGCATGGAGCCCTTCAAGGCAGCGCTCTATCCCGAGGCTCAGAAAAAGGTCGCCTGATCTGATGTTCCAACCAGCCGGAAATAGGCCCGCCGGAGAAGCCGAGCTTCTCCGGGACCGGGAGCTGGCCGCCAAGGCGGAAGCGCTGAATGCGCGCTTCCGCCACCATTCGGCCACCTCGGTGATGGAGGGCGCATTGCGGGACGCGGGCCATATCGCCCTGGTCTCCTCTTTCGGCGCGGAATCCGTGGTGCTGTTGCACATGGCCGCGATCATCGACCCGATGACGCCGGTTGTGTTCGTGGACACCGAACTGCTGTTCACCGAAACCCTGCTGTACCAGCAGGAGGTGAGCGAGCGGCTGGGCTTGCGCAATGTGCGCATCATCCGCGCCGATGACATCGCCGAGAAAGACCCCTACGGGGCGCTGCGGTTCAGCGACAAGGACGCCTGCTGCACCCTGCGCAAGACGATCCCGCTGCAAAAGGCGCTGGACGGATATGAAGGCTGGATCACCGGCCGCAAGCGGTTTCAGTCGGGCAGCCGCGCCGCGCTGGACTTCTTTGAGGTCGAGGACGGCACCGGGCGGCTCAAGATCAACCCGCTGGCCCATTGGGCGCCCGAGGACGTGCGCACCTATATGGACGAAAACCGCCTGCCCCGCCATCCGCTGGTGGCCAAGGGATACCCGTCGATCGGCTGCGCGCCCTGCACCAGCCCGGTCAAGGAAGGCGAAGACCCCCGTGCCGGGCGCTGGCGCGGCGAAAACAAAGAAGAATGCGGCATCCATGTGGTGGATGGCAAATTCGTGCGAACAGGAGCTTGAACGATGAGCGTTATCGTGACGGACACGGGCTTTGCCCTCGACGACTGGACCGGCGGCTTTGACGGCGCCAATGTGCTGCAGCTGGCCTCGGATGCCAATCTGAACGAGGTATCGCTGGACGGCGTCGAGCTGGTGCGGGTCGCCTTCCCCAGCTTTGCCGACGGCCGCGGCTTCACCCTGGCCCGCCAGCTGCGGCTGAAGGGCTATGAGGGCCGCCTGCGCGCCTTCGGCCATGTGATCGCCGATCAGTACGCGATGGCCCGCCGCTCCGGCTTTGACGAGGTGGAGCTGAGCGATGAGCTGGCCGCCCGCCAGCCCGAGGACCAATGGCTGGCCCGCGCCAACTGGCAGGACCACAGCTATCAGGCCCGCCTGCGCGGCAGCACCGCTGCCCGCTGAGCCAGCCCTCCCGAACCCGGGAAATGCCTCTGAAACCGGTTCCGTTGCGTCACGCGCGGGGCCGGTTTTCCAAAACGGGGGCTTTCCCTGACCTGTATCAAAGATTAATCAGAGGTGCCGGCTACTCCTCCGGCAGTGGAACCGATGAATGAGATGACGCCCGTGACCGACACTGCAACCGACCCGAAACCGGCCAAAGCGGTGCCGGCCCTGCCCGACGCCCAGACCGTGACTGAGGTGAAACACTGGACCGACCGGCTGTTTTCCTTCCGCTGCACCCGGCCTGCTTCCTTGCGCTTCCGCTCCGGCGAGTTCGTGATGATCGGCCTGATGGGCGATCCGGACCCCAAGACCGGCAAACAGAAGCCGCTCTTGCGCGCCTATTCCATCGCCTCGCCGTCGTGGGACGAGGAAATGGAGTTCTACTCGATCAAGGTGCAGGACGGTCCGCTGACCTCCAAGCTGCAGCACATCAAGCCGGGCGACGAGATCATCCTGCGCCCCAAGCCGGTCGGCACCCTGGTGCATGACGCGCTGCTGCCGGGCAAGCGGATCTGGTTCTTTGCCACCGGCACCGGCTTTGCGCCCTTTGCCTCGCTGCTGCGCGAGCCGCAGACCTACGAGGATTACGACGAGGTGATCATCACCCACACCTGCCGCGAAGTGGGCGAGCTGGAATACGGCAAGCGCCTGATCGACAGCCTCAAGGACGACGAGCTGCTGAACGAGGTGATCGGCGAGGGCTTCTGGAAGAAGATCAAGTACTACCCGACCACCACCCGCGAGGAGAGCCCCAAGATGGGCCGCATCACCGACCTGATGCGTTCCGGCGAGGCGTTTGCCGAACTCGGCGTGCCGCCGCTGAACCCGGAAAGCGACCGCGCGATGATCTGCGGCAACCTGGCCTTCAACCTGGAGCTCAAGGACCTGTTTGAGAACACCTATGGCCTGGAAGAAGGCGCGAACTCCAAGCCCGCGCATTTCGTGGTCGAAAAGGCGTTCCTGGACTGATCCTGCGCCGGGCTGCCCCCGCAGGCTGCCCGATTTTTGACACTGTTTTGACGGGAGGCCGCCGCCTCCCGTTTATCATTTGTTGGGGACGATTCTGTATTCTGGAAGCAAGTATCCAGAATGGAGAAGCTCGAAATGCAGAATGAATTGGCCTCCGGGCAGGAGCCGGTTTTCATGTCCGTCAGGACAGAAGCAGGCAAGGCACGCGTCAAGGCTGCGGTGGCAGGCTTTCAGGCCCGCCCGGGCCAGGTGCAGCCCTCGATCCCCGAAAAAATCGCCGGTGTCAAAGCGCGCTATGATCCGCGCGCCATCACGCCGCAGGACATCGACCAGATGTTCGATGCGCTGGTGCAGGCCGGCCAGCCGGTGACCGCGCCGATGCTTCTGCTGAATTCGATGGGGCGGAAATTCCGCAGCCATCTGGCCGGTATCACCGGCAGCGCCTATGACGGGTCCAAGCCGCTGGACCTGGTCGGCGTCGCACAGCTGCAAATCCAGCGCGCCCGCAAACAGGGCAGCAGCGCCGCCGGCTGGGAAACCTTCCTGGCCTTCCTGGCGCCGCAGCCCCAGGCGGGGGGCCAGAGCGCTCTGGATCA
>NZ_JBQKUH010000056.1:0-28048 GCF_054968485.1 Leisingera sp. G5_S3_59_S7 | reverse complement strand
TATTTTATGCTTGAAATAATAATCCAAGACTGCGTAGGCTCACCTTCAGGGCTGGCGCAAGATCAGCCGGGGAGATGCGGGCTTATGGCGGTCTTGGCTTCTGCGGCTGCCGCGGTAAAGTCGTAAGCATTTGATCAAGAACCCTGGTTTTGGGCCGGGGCACATTCTGGGAGGATTGAACGATATGAAGACCATTCGGATGCTGGCGATGGCGGCCGCAATTCCGGCGCTGGCAACGGCCGCGCAGGCGGAGACAAAGATCGGCATGATCACCACCCTGTCCGGCGGCGGCGCGGGGCTGGGCGTGGATGTGCGCGACGGATTTATGCTGGCGATCGAACAGGACGGCCGCGAGGGCGTCGAGGTGGTGATCGAGGACGATCAGCGCAAGCCCGACGTGGCGGTGCAGATTGCCGACCGGATGATCCAGTCCGAGAAGGTGGACATCATGACCGGCATCATCTGGTCCAACCTGGCAATGGCGGTGGTGCCTGCTGCGACCGCGCAGAACGTGTTCTACCTGTCGCCGAACGCCGGCCCCTCGGCCCTGGCGGGCAAGCGCTGCCATCCGAATTACTTCAACGTCGCCTGGCAGAACGACAACCTGCACGAGGCTGCGGGCGCCTATGCCAATGAGGCGGGGCTGAAGAACAGCTTTATCCTGGCGCCGAACTACCCGGCGGGCAAGGACGCGCTGACCGGCTACAAGCGGATGTACGAGGGCGAGCTGGCCGGTGAGATCTACACCAAGCTGGGCCAGACCGATTATGCCGCTGAAATTGCACAGATCCGCGCTTCGGGCGCCGACTCGGTCTATTTCTTCCTGCCCGGCGGCATGGGGATTTCCTTCCTCAAGCAGTATGCAGGCAGCGGCGTGGACCTGCCGGTGGTCGGTCCGGCGTTCTCCTTCGATCAGGGTATTTTGCAAGCGGTGGGCGATGCCGCGCTGGGGGTCAAGAACACCTCGCAGTGGAACAAGGACATCGACAATGAGGCCAACGCCGAATTTGTCGCCTCCTTCCAGGAAAAATACGGCCGCCTGCCCTCGCTTTACGCGAGCCAGGGCTTTGACACCGCCAACCTGATCCTGAGCGCGCTGGACAAGGCAGAGGCTTCTGATCAGGACGCGTTCCGGGCGGCACTGAAGGCGGCGGAGTTCAACTCCGTGCGCGGCAGCTTCAAGTTCGGCGACAACCACCACCCGATCCAGGACATTTACGTCCGCGAAGTGATCAAGGAAGGCGATGTCTTTACCAACAAGATCATCGCCACCGGCCTGAAAGACCACGCCGACGCTTATGGCGGCGAGTGCAAGATGTAAGCTAAGCCTCTGAGCGGAGACGCCCTGTCCGGCGTCTCCGCAAGCGGTCAAGCTTCCCCGCGGAAATCCGAAAATGACTTATATTCTTGTTCTGGAGCAGATCCTGAATGGGCTCCAGCTCGGGGTGATGCTGTTCCTGATGGCAGCCGGGCTGACGCTGGTGTTCGGGGTGATGGGGCTGATCAACCTCGCCCATGGTTCGCTATATATGGTGGGCGCCTTTGCCGCCGCCGCGGTGGCGGGCTGGACCGGATCCTTCGTGCTGGCGCTGGCGGCGAGCCTGGCGGCGGCTGCCGCCGCGGGTGCGCTGATGGAGCTGGTGGTAATCCGGCGCCTGTACCGGCGGGACCACTTGGATCAGGTGCTGGCGACCTTTGCGCTGATCCTGATCTTTTCCGAAGGCACCCGCTGGCTGTTCGGCTCCTTCCCGCTGTTCCTGGATGTGCCGGCCTATCTGTCGGGGCCTGTCAGCCTGCCGGGGGGGATTGAATATCCGCTGTACCGTCTGACCATCATCCTGATCGGATTGGGCATTGCCGCCGGGCTGTTCCTGCTGATTGCCCGCACCCGCATCGGTATCCAGATCCGGGCAGGCGAAGCGGACCGCGAGATGATCGCGGCGCTCGGCGTCGATATTTCCAAGCTTTACACGCTGGTCTTTGCCCTTGGCGCGGCGCTGGCCGGGCTGGCGGGGGCGCTGGTGGGCGCGATCCAGTCCGTGCAGGTCGGCATGGGTGAGCCGGTGCTGATCCTCGCCTTTGTGGTGATCGTGATCGGCGGCATCGGCTCCATCAAGGGGGCCTTGGCGGGTGCGCTGCTGGTGGGGATGACCGATACGCTGGGCGGGGTTTTCCTGCCGCAGCTGTTCGGCTTGTTTCTGGACCCGGCCAGCGCGGCCTCTGCCGGGGCGTCGCTGGCGTCGATGCTGATCTATATCCTGATGGCGGCGATCCTCTTGGTGCGCCCCTCTGGCCTTTATGGAGGGAGCGCATGATGCTGACGCGCGAGAGCCTGCTCAATTGGGCGATGATTGCGGCGCTGCTGATCGTGCCGCTGGCAGCGTGGTCGCTGGATGAGCCCTTTATCATCACTTTGGCCACCAAGGCCGCGATCCTGGCGCTGGCGGGTGTGGGACTGAATATTGCCCTTGGCCTTGGCGGGCTGATCAGCCTGGGCCATGCGGCGTTCTTCGGGATTGGGGGTTATGCTATGGGCATCCTTGCCGCCCATGCCCAGAATTATGAGCCGCTGTTCGACTGGCCGTTCCTGTTTGAGGGCAGCAACCAGATGCCGCTGATCTGGCTGGTGGCGGTTGTGTTCAGCGCGCTGGCGGCGCTGGTGATTGGCGCCTTGTCGTTGCGCACCTCGGGCGTCTACTTCATCATGATCACCCTCGCCTTCGGCCAGATGCTGTATTACTTCGCGATCAGCTGGAGCGCCTATGGCGGCGAGGACGGGCTGTCGATCTGGGTGCGTAATGAATTCCCGGGTCTCAACACCCTGGATCCGATCCAGTTCTTTGCCATTGCCTATGTGATCCTGTGTCTGGCGCTGGTGTTTGCGGCGCGGCTGGCGCGCTCGCCCTTCGGGCTGGCGCTGGCGGCGGCGCGGCAGAACGAGGACCGGGTGCAGGCGGTGGGCCTGACGCCGTTTACCCTGCGGCTGACGGCCTTTGTGATTTCCGGTGCTATCACCGGGCTGGCGGGGGCGCTGTTTGCCGATCTCAACCGCTTTGTCAGCCCCACCATGCTCAGCTGGCACACCAGTGGCGAGATCATGATCTTCGTGATCCTCGGCGGGGTCGGGCGGCTGTACGGGCCGGTCGCGGGGGCGGCACTGTACATCATGCTGGAGCATCTCTTGGGCGGCGTCAGCGATTACTGGCAGATCTTCCTGGGCGTGCTGCTGCTGCTGATCGTGCTGTTTGCCCGCGGCGGGCTGATCGGGGCGCTGGCAGGACGGGAGAAAGCGCATGGCTGATGCGGTTCTGAAAACCAAGGGCCTGTGCAAGAGCTTTGGCGCGTTGCAGGCAAGCAAAGATGTGTCGCTGGACCTGCGGCCCGGTGAAATCCACGCGCTGATCGGGCCGAACGGCGCGGGTAAGTCCACGCTGATCAAGCAGATCGCGGGCAATATCACGCCCGACAGCGGGCGGGTGGAGCTGCTGGGACGTGACGTCACCGCGCTGGACACGGTGGCGCGGGCGCGGATGGGGCTGGGGCGGACGTTCCAGATCTCGGCGCTTGCGATGGAATACACCGTGCTGCAGAACGCGGTGCTGGGGGCGCTGGGGGGGCGGGGCCGGCCGTTCCATTTCTTCCGCAACGTGATGAAGGATCCGGAGCTGCTGGCGCAGGCGCGCGACGCGCTGGAACGGGTGGGGCTGACACAGGATGCAAACCGCCGCACCGCCGACCTGTCGCACGGCCAGCGCCGCCAGCTGGAGGTGGCGGTGGCGCTGACGCTGAAGCCCAGGCTGTTCCTGATGGATGAGCCGATGGCGGGCCTGGGCGCGGCCGGGTCCAAGGCGCTGACCGGGTTCCTGGATGGCTTGCGGCAGGAGGCGCCGATCCTGCTGGTGGAGCATGACATGGACGCGGTCTTTGCGCTGGCGGACCGGATCAGCGTGCTGGTCTACGGCCAGATCATTGCCACCGGCACCGCGGACGACATCCGCGCCAACGCCGAGGTGCGCCGCGCCTATCTGGGAGAGGAGGACGCCGCATGAGCCTGCTGACCTTACACGGCGTCGAGGCCTCTTACGGCCCGGCGCAGGCCTTGTTCGGCGTCGATCTGGAGATCGGCGAGGGCGAGGTGGTGGCGCTGATGGGCCGCAACGGGATGGGCAAATCCACCACCATCAAAACCATCTGCGGGATGCTGGGAACCTCCAAGGGGGAGCTGACGTTCGACGGCCATGACCTGCGCCAGCTGCCGTCTTACAAGATCGCGCGGCTGGGTGTCGGTCTGGTGCCCGAGGGGCGGCGCTGTTTTGCGCCGCTCACAGTGGAGGAGAACCTGATTGCCGCCGCCCGGCCCGGGCCCTGGGACATGAAGAAGGTCGCAGAGCTGTTCCCGCGGCTGGAGGAGCGGCGCAGCCAGACCGCCGGATCGCTGTCGGGCGGCGAGCAGCAGATGCTGACCATCGGCCGCGCTCTGATGACCAATCCGCGGCTGCTGATCCTGGACGAGGCAACCGAAGGCCTGGCGCCGGTGGTGCGGCAGGAGATCTGGGCCGCGATCGGGCGGCTCAAGCGCGAGGCGGGGCTGGCCATTCTGGTGGTCGACAAATCGCTGAAGGAGCTGTCGGCCATCGCCGACCGCGCGGTGATCCTCAACAAGGGCAGCAACGCCTGGGGCGGCAGCATCGGCGAGCTGCCGGCAGAGGTGGCGGACCGGTATTTGGGGGTGTGACCCCCGGGGCCAGTCAACGGCGCCTTTGGGCGTAAAAGGTGATGCATTTTTGCAAGTTTTGAACCTTAGGAACGGCTGTTCCCGGCACCCTTCGGGCCTTTGGCCCGGCAGGCGGCGATTGGCGCTTGACCACGCGCCTGATCCTTACTAGCCCGCACTTACCCAGCAATACGTCAGGCAGAAATTGCAACCGCACATAGCGGAGATGGGACATGATTCTGCGACGTACTGCTGCGTCAGCTTGTGCCCTGCTGGCAGCCATGCCGGCACTGGCCGAAGTTGTCGAGCTTGAACAAATCAACGTAAACCAGCACAGCGGCGAGGGCTTCTTTGGCGAGAGCATCTCGCTGGAGACCGGCGCCATTGCCAAGACCGGCGACCCGATTGCGGAAACGCCGCGATCGGTGACGGTTGTGACCGCCCAGGAAATCGCTGCGCGCGGCGCCCAGAACGTGGAGCAGGCGCTGCAATACTCCGCGGGCATCGTCGGCGGCCAGTGGGGGCTGGACAACCGCGCTGACTGGTATCTGGTCCGCGGCTTCAGGGCCAGCACGCTGCATGACGGGCTGCCTGCCCGCTATGGCTTCTACAATGACACCAAGCCTGAGCCCTTCCTGCTGAACAGCATCGAAGTGCTGAAAGGGCCGGCCTCCGGCCTGTATGGCAGCGGCTCGGTCGGCGGGGTGGTGAACACCACCTCCAAAACCGCGGCGCAGGACGCCGAAAACCTGCTTCAACTGCAGGTTGGATCGCATGACCGCAAGCAGGTGGCCGCAGATGTCAGCGGTGATCTGAACGAGAGCGGCACCCTGCGCTACCGGTTTGTTGGGGTGCTGCGGGATGCCGAGACCCAGGTTGATCATTCGCAGGACGACGTGCTGGCGCTGGCGCCGTCCATCACCTGGCGGCCCAATGAGGATACCGAGCTGACGGTGCTGGCCAACTATCAGGAGACCGAAGGCAGCCCGCTGATCCAGTTCGCCTCGATTTATGGCACGCTGCTGCCTGCGACGGGGTTCGGCAATGGCGATTTCCTCCCCAGCAGCGTTTTTGTCGGTGAGCCGGGGTTCGACAGGTTCGACACCGAGCAGCGCGCCATCACCGCGATGTTCAAGCACCGGTTCAACACGGTCTGGAGCCTCAACGCCAATGCGCGCTATCTGGACGCCGAAGCCCTGTACCAGCACGCCTGGTGGGCTTTCGACAACACCGGCACCGGCCGGTACAATCCGGACGGCACCATCAACCGCACGTTCTACCGCGCGGAAAACCGGCTGAAGACCTGGGCAATCGACGCCTATGCCACCGCGGAATATGCGCTTGGCGGCTTTGATATGCGGACCTTTGCCGGGGTGAGCTACACCCGCGGGCATTATGACAGCGATACCGGTTATGGCGCCCAGGTTGGCCCCATCGACCCGTTCAACCCGGTCTATGCCGGCTATCCTTCGATCACCGTGGCAGACACGCCCGGCACCTCGATCACTGAGGCGGGCGCTTATGTCCAGCATCGCGCTTCCTACGACGGGCGGCTGTTCGTTGATCTGGGCCTGCGTTACGGCGACATCGAAACCGGGGCGAGCAACGGCAGCTTTGGCGCGACGAGCATCGCCGCCAAGGACAGCGAATGGACCACCAACGCGGCGGTTATGTACCGGTTCGGCAACGGCGTGGCCCCCTACATCAGCTATGCCGAAAGCTTCCGCCAGGATGCGATCGGCACCGATGTGAATGGGACCCCGTTTGAGCCGACACGCGGCGAGCAGGTAGAAATCGGCGTGAAATACCACCCGCTTGGTACCGATACGCTGCTGACGGCGGCGGTGTTCGACCTGACCAAGTCGAACCTGACGGTGGCCGATCCAGGCAATCCCGGCTTTCAGGTGCAATCGGGCGAAGCCACCGCCAAGGGGCTGGAGCTGGAAGCCTATCACCGGTTCGGCGATCTGACGGTTGATGCGGCCTATACCTATCTCGACACCGAAGATGCCGAGGGCGATTACATCGCCCAGGTGCCCAAGAACGCGGCGTCACTGTGGCTGAACTATGCGCCGCGGCAGGGCCAGTTGCAGGGTTGGACATTCGGGGCCGGGGTTCGCTACAACGGCGAGGCCTGGGGTGGGTCCAGCACCTACCTGACTCCGTCCTACACGCTGTATGACGCAGCGGTGTCTTACGGCCAGGACAACTGGCTGGTGTCGCTGAACGTGCGCAACCTGAGCGATGAACGCTATGTCACCACCTGTGCGGGCGGTGCCTGCTATTTTGGCGACGGGCGCAACGTGGCGCTGACGCTCTCCACCAAGTTCTGAGCCCTTCCGCAGCGGTTCAAAAAGGAAAAGGCCCGCGCACGGCGCGCGGGCCTTTTTTGCCGGGTCAGACACTGTGGCGGGTTTATCTTGAAAAGCTCATCGGCAGATTGAAGGTGAGCTGGCTGAGGCTGAGTTTCTTGGGGGCGGAGGGGAATTTTCCGGCCCGCGTTACCGCCTGCAGCGCCGCCTGGTCAAACACGGCGCTGCCGGAGGATTTGGCAATCCGGTACCCGAGAAGCTGACCGGAGCGGGACACGGTGATCCGCACCACCGCTACGCCGCTGCCGCTGGCGCCAGAGGGGTAACGCTTGCGGCGTTCGATGCGGGCGCGGATTTTTGCGCCCCAGACCGCTTGCAGCCTGGCCCGCTGCCCGGCCTCGGCAGTGGCAGCAGCAGAGCCGCCCGCCTGCCCGGCCTGTGCGCCGCCGCCAGACCCGGCGGCGCGCTGCCCGGCCCGGCTGGCTGAAGTCTGCTCCGCCTTACGCGCCTGCTGCGGTTCGCGCGTGCGCTTGGGCTTCGGGCGCGGCTGCGGCTCAGGTTTTGCCTCCGGCTCAGGCTTTTGCTCAGGCGGCGGCGGGGGCGGCGTGGTGTCTATCTCCAGCGTTTCGGCAGGCGCGGGCCGGGCCAGTGCAATCTGCGCGGCCGCGCGCGGCGCCTGGGCCAGCTCGAACTGCGGTACCGCGGGCGCCGCGGAGACAGTAGGCGGCCGGGTCAGGTCTGGCTGCAGTTGCGGCACGGCCTGCGGCGGGCGCTGCCAGGCTTCGACCATTTCGGCCATGGTGGCATCCGCGGCCTGGACAGAGACCAGCGCATCGCCGCCCGCGCCGCTCGACTGTGTGCCGGAGCGGGGCGCGGCGGCGAACAGCGCGGCGTGGATCAGCGCGGCGATCCCGGCAAAGACGGTGAGTTCGGCGGCGCGTTTCATTGCGGGCGCACCGCCAGTTCGGCCCGGCTGAGCCCGGCGGCTGCCAGCTGCCGCAGGATCCGCGCCAGCACCGCGGCCTCCAGCCCGGCATCGGCCCGCAGCTGCACCGCGGCGCTGTCGGTGCTGGCGGCGGCCAGCCGGGCAATCGCCGCCTCGCCCCCGGCTCCGTCAAAGTGCATTTGGCCATCCGCATCAATATACAGCACAGCGTCTGCCTTGGCCTCGGTGTCCAGCGCGGCCTCGGGCGGGGTGACGTCGAAGGGCTCGGGCTGGGCCAGGCGGGAGGTCATCAGGAAGAAGATCAACAGCAGAAACACCACGTTGATCATCGGCACGATGGATTCAGCCCGCGGGCGGCGGGGGGGATCGGTCAGGTCCATGCGCGTCTCCTCATTCCACCAGCACGAAATTGGTGAAGCCCGCCTGCCGCAGCAGCGCGGTCACGTCGGTGATGCGCTGCAGGCTGGCCTTTTCGCGGCCGCGCAGCACCAGCAGGTCAGCCGGGGTTTCCATCAGCGGCGCCAGCGCCTGCGTCAGGTTGCTGCCGGCCACCGGAACGCCGTTGATGTCCAGATTGTTCGGCCCGATCCCGATCAGCCGCGGCGGGCCGGTGTAAGTGCCGCCCTGACCGGCCAGCGGCAGGTCCAGCACGGCCTCCATGCCAAAGCGCGAGGCCAGCATGAAGAACACCAAGAGCAGGAACACCACGTCGATCATCGGCGTCAGGCTCGGCTTGCGCCGGGGTTTGGCGGGCGGGTCCAGCAGCATCGTCTCACTCGGCCGCCAGTTTCAGGTCCGCAGGCGCGGCGGCCACGAACAGCCGGGTGGCGCTGTCTTCGATATCGCGGCGGATGCGGCTGATCACCGCCTCGAACCAGGTGAGCGCGGCGGAGGCCGGGATTGCCACCGCCATGCCCGCGGCGGTGGTCAGCAGCGCCTCCCAGATGCCGCCCGCCAGCAGCGCCGGATCGGCGCGAGAGCCTGCCGCCTGCAGCGCCTGGAAGGCGGCGATCATGCCCAGAACGGTGCCGAGCAGGCCCAGGAGCGGCGCGATGGTGGCAATCAGCTCCAGCGCGCCCAGCCCGGTGGCGGCACTGCCCAGATGCAGCTTGGCCACCCGGGCGGTTTCCTCGCGGGCGCGGTTCTCGGGCAGGGTGGCGAGGGCGGTCAGGGCCGTGGCCACCACCCTGGAGCGGATGCCGATGCGCCCCTTGACGATGGCCAGCGCGGCGCTGGTTTCGCCGCGTTCATAGGCCTCCACCGCGCGGCCTGCCTTGCCGCGCGACCAGGCGCCGATCAGCGCCAGGCGCCAGATTTTCCACAGGATCAGCGCCAGGGTGATTACAGACAGCGCCGCAATCGCCCAGATCGACGGGCCGCCGTCGCGCAGGAATTTCACCGCCTTGGCAGCGGCATCGCGGGCGGTCTGCGCCAGTTCCTCCTGCCGGGTCAGCGGTTCGGCGGGCGGCAGCGCCTGTGCCGCCGGCACATCATCGGCGGGTTCAGTCAAAGCAGCGTCAGTGCCGGACGGGGCCGCAGGCGCGGCGGCTGCCGGGACGTCCACTGCGTGTGCCGCTGGGGTGACAGGCGAGGATACCGCCGGGGCCTCGGCGGCGATTTGCGGCACCGGTGCCGCGGGCGATTCCTGCGCGGCAACCGGACCTGCAAACAGCGGGGCGGTCAGAAACACTGCGGCAACGGCCGCATGGGCGCGGTTGGTCATGATTGGCTCCAATATGCGGCGATATAGCTGGTTCCGGGGGCGGGTTTGTCCTGCCGAAGCGCTGCGCGCAGGCGCTGAACTTCGGCCTTCTCGCAGGCGAACCACAGGTAATGGCCGGGCGCGTGCTTGCGCGCCGCCAGCGCCCGGTCTGCCAGGCTGTGTTTGTCCTCGCGGCGCAGCCAGGTCAGCGTGACGCCCTCTGGCGCGGTCACTGGGTAGCCGCAGCCTTCTCCTTCGTTGCTCAGCAGAACGGCCTCGCCCGCGCTGTTCTGCGGCAGGCTTTCCAGGATGCGGGCCGCGGCGGGCAGGGCGGTTTCGTCGGCGTAGAGCAGGATGTTCGAGGCCGCGGGAATGCCGCCGCCGCCGGGACCTGCAATGGCGAGCCGGTCCCCGGGGCGGGCCCGGCGCGCCCATTCGGTGGCGCGGCCCCCGTCGTGCAGGAAGATATCGAACTCCATCAGCCCGGCCTCATGGCTGATCCGGCGGGTGGTGTAGACCGGACGGTGCAGCGCGGCCTCTCCCCCGGGCCAGACAGTGGCGCCGGTTTCCGACAGCCGGGGCCATTCCGGCGCGGCACAGTCCGGGGGCGGCAGCAGCAGGCGGAAGTGGATGGCATCGTCCTGAAAGCTGGCGAGATCCGGGGATTTGACCTGAACACGCAGAAAGGCGTTTCCGATTGGCGTAACCGACTGGACCGTGGTGAAATGGACGTTGGGCGGCAGCGCGCCAGCGGCGGCGTCCGGCCAGCGCAGGGCCTTGGAGGCACCGGGCCGGATCTCGTCCAGGTGGCTGGCGATGCCGTCCTTCAGCATGTGCAGCCGGTCCGGCATGGCTGCCGAAACGCGGATCGCTGTGCCGCCGTCCCGGGCGGCAAAGCTGTAGTGACCGAAGCCTGTGATTTCCACCGTCACTGCAACGGCGCTGTTTTCAATCACCGGCAGCTCATGCTCCTGCGCCATGGCAATGATGGCCTGGCGGACGGCGGCAAAGGGCAGCTCAGGCAGTCCGGCGTTTGCCTGCAGCGGGAAAGCGGGGCGGATGGTCATGGCGGCCTCGTTCATTCGGGGATGACATGCGGGGTGCCATGCACCGGATCGGCGATGATCCGGCAGGGCAGCGCAAAGACGGACTTCATGACCGCTTCCGTCACCACCTCGGATGGCGAGCCCTGGCAGAACACCCGCCCGTCCTTGAGCGCGATCATGTGGCTGGCAAAGCGGGCGGCCAGGTTGATGTCGTGCAGCACCATTGCCACGGTGCGGCCGGTTTCGCGGTTGAGCCTCTGCACCAGCTTCAGCAGCTCAATCTGGTGCGGCAGGTCCAGGTAGGTCGTGGGCTCGTCCAGCAGCAGGATGCCGGTTTCCTGCGCCAGCGCCATGGCGATCCAGGCCCGCTGGCGCTGCCCGCCCGACAGTGCCTCCAGCGGTCTGGCCCCGTGCCCGGCCATGTTGGTGAGGTCCAGCGCCCGGGCGACCGCCTCCGCGTCCTGCCGCGACCATTGCCGCAGCGCCGACTGATAAGGGGTGCGGCCGCGTGCCACCAGGTCGCGCACCGTCAGCCCATCGGGCGCGGACGGGGTTTGCGGCAGGATCGCCAGGCGCTGCGCGACTGAGCGGCTGCTTTGCCGGTGGATCGCCTTGCCGTCCAGCACCGCCTGGCCGCGGCCGGCGGGCTGCAGCCGGGCCAGGGTCCTGAGCAGGGTGGATTTGCCGCAGGCGTTGGGGCCGACAATGGCGGTCAGCCCGCCATCGGGAATGGCAGCGGTCAGGCTGTCCAGCACGGGCGTTCCGGCATAGCCGGCCGAGAGATCCTCGGCCCGCAGGCGGGCGGTGTCAGGCATCAGAGCGTTCCTTTGCGAAAATGCGCCAGCAGAAGCCACAGCAGCACCGGGGCGCCGATGAGCGCGGTAAAGACGCCGGCGGGCAGCTGCACCCCCGGCACCATGCGGGCGGCGGTGTCGGCCAGCAGGGTCATCAGCGCCCCGGCTGCGGCGGCGGCCAGCAGCGCAGGCCTGCCGCCAGGGATCAGGCGGCGAGCGATCGGGCCAGCGGCAAAGGCGACAAAGGGCAGGGGACCGGCGGCGGTCACCGCCAGCGCGGTCAGGAGAATACCGGCACCGGTCACCGCCAGCCGCAGGCGGGAGACGGGCAGCCCCAGGCCGGTTGCGATGCCGTCCTCCATCGCCAGCCGCGCCAGCGGGAAATGCAGCTGCCACAGCACCGGCGCCAGCAGCGCCAGTCCGGCCCAGACCCGCGCCGCGTCCGTCCAGCTGCGGCTGTGCAGCGAGCCGGTGAGCCAGCCGATCATGTCGGACGCGGTCGGCGGGTCGATGCGGCTGATCAGCAGATCCGCAGCGGCAGTCAGCGCCAGGCTGGCGCCGATACCGGTCAGGATGAGGCGGCCCGGGGCCAGGCCGTCCTTCCAGCTCAGCAGGATGACCAGCGCTGCGGCCAGCGTGGCGCCGGCAAGGGCGCCGGGCAGCATCATGCCGCCGGTCAGGATCACCGCGGCCAGGGCGCCGCAGCTGGCGCCGGCGTTGAAGCCGATCACATCCGGCGAGGCAAGCGGGTTGCGCAGCATCGTCTGGAACATCGCGCCTGCCAGGCCAAAGGCAGCGCCGGCGCCAAGCGCGGCGGCAATCCGCGGCAGCCGGTGGTCCAGCAGGATCATCTGCTCGATGCTAGTGCCCTCGCCGCGCAGCACCGCGGCCATCTGGCTGCCGCTGAGGGGGTAGCTGCCGGTCAGAACCGCCAACAGGGCGGCGGTCAGCAGCACGGGCATCAGGCAGAGACCGGCCAGCAGCGCCCGGCGTGATACCTGCACCGACAGGGCAGCGAAGCGGAGGGTCCAGGTCATAGGCTGCGCACTCCGTTCCGGCGCACCATCCAGATCAGCACCGGCCCGCCGATCAGCGCGGTCATCACGCCCGCCTGCATGTTGCCGCCGAACAGCGGCAGGCGCCCGGCCAGATCGGCGGCGATCAGCAGCAGCGCCCCGAACACTGCAGAAAAGGCCAGCGTCCAGCACATGTCCGGCCCGGCGGCCCAGCGGGCCAGATGCGGCACGATCAGCCCGGCAAAGGCGATCGGCCCGGCCATCGCCACGGTGGCGCCGCACAGGAGCACGATGGCAATCCCGGCGGTGGTCCGCGCCAGCCCGGTGCGCACGCCCAGCCCCTTGGCGGTGTCCTCGCCCAGCTGTAAGGCGTTCAGCCCGCTGGCCGCCACGGCGGCAAGCGCTGCGCCCAAGCTTAGAAAGGGCAGCAGCGTATAAAGGGTCGCCGTCTGAATACCGTCAAACCCGCCCAGCACCCAGAAGCGGAAGACATCCAGCGTTTGCGAGCTGACCAGCAGCAGCGCCCGGGTGAGGGCGAGGATCAGGGCGCTGAGCGCCGCGCCCGCCAGCACCAGCCGCAGCGGGTTGGCGCGGCTGCCGCCGCCCAGCAGGAACACCAGCACCGAGGCCGCCAGCGCGCCGCCAAGCGCCACCCAGACAAAGGCTGCCGGATCTGTGATGCCGAAGCCCAGGATGCAGATGACCACCCCGAGCGCGGCGCCGCCGTTGATGCCCAGCAGGCCCGGATCGGCCAGCGGGTTGCGGGTCATGCCCTGGATCAGCGCGCCGGAGATGCCAAGCGCGGCGCCTGCAAGCACGGCTCCGGCCAGCCGCGGCAGGCGCATGTCGCGGATCACGATATGGGCGGCATCATTGGGGTCATAAGCTGTCAGCGCGGTCCAGACAGTCTCCCAGCCGGCGGGCCGGAAGCCAAAGCGGAGCGCGGCGGCTGACAGCAGCACCAGCCCCAGCAGGGCTCCGGCGAGCCTGAGACCGCGCAGGCTGGCGGCAAGCCGGGCCGGGGAGATGGCAACGGCAGAGATGCTCATGTCATTGTCCCTCCGGCAGCAGACCGGCCTTGGCCATGCTGGACACGGGCGTGGCCGGGTCACCATCCAGGGCGGCCTCCAGCAGCGGCACCAGCTGATCCAGCGCGGTGTCCAGGCTCAAGGGGCTGGAATGGGACAGCGCCGAGGACAGCAGGCGCCCGGCATAGATCTCCCGCCCCTCCCGGTAAGCGCGCAGGGTATGGCGCAGGGGCAGGCGCTTGAGCCGCTGAACGGACCCGCCGGCGTCGATCCAGATCAGCACATCGGTGTCGATGGGAGAGAGATCCTCCTCAGGAACCAGGGCATAGTAGCTGTTCGCGGGGGTGAACGGGTCGGATACCTCAGGCACTTTGAAGCCCAGGGCGGCCAGGAACTGTCCGCGGATGTCGGTTGCGGAATAGGCGCCGGTCCGGGTGGCAGAGACCATGACGGCGCTTGCGCCCTGCCACTCGGGGTGGGCGGCGCGGATGGCGGCAAAGCGGCCCTCGATCCGGGAGATGATCCGGTCGGCCTTGGCAGCGTTTCCGGTTGCCGTGCCCAGGGTGCGCAGCATGACCTGCCAGGGGGAGCCGTAGCTGCCGTGGGCGGCCTTGGGCGGGATGGTGGGTGCGATTTGCGACAGCAGCGCATATTCGCGTTCGCTCATGCCGGACCATTGGCCGGTGATCAGGTCCGGTTCCAGGGCGGCGATCCGCTCGATGTCGATCTGGCCCTGCAGGACGATGGGCCTGGCATCGCCCAG
The DNA here is from genome assembly GCF_054968485.1 of Leisingera sp. G5_S3_59_S7. NCBI lineage: Bacteria > Pseudomonadati > Pseudomonadota > Alphaproteobacteria > Rhodobacterales > Roseobacteraceae > Leisingera > Leisingera sp. G5_S3_59_S7. The sequence goes on along the minus strand of NZ_JBQKUH010000056.1, from coordinate 13,727 downwards.
GGCCGCCTGCGCCCAGGGCCAGACACCATAGGGGTGGTCGCCGAACCACTTGCGCAGAGCATAGGGCGTTTCCCCCAGCGCCAGCAGGAAATCATGGCCGATGTAGCTGAGCGAGACGATGCGCTGCGGTTTGGCGGGCACAATTGTGGCGCCGTAGCGGTGTTCGATTACCGCCGGGAAAGGTTCCGCCGCGCTGGCCGCGGGGGCAAGCACCGCTGCGGCCAGCAGCAGGTATGCGCCGAGCCGGGCGCGCGCGTCCGGAAATATCAAAGCCAGCTTCACAATTCACTCCAGCCTGCGGCGCGGACAGGAACTGCGCCGGGATGTTGATCCGTCGATGGCTGGACTGTGTGCCGCGCCAAGGGCGCGGAGCGTCTCGCTGAAGGGCGCCCGGTTCAGGCGCGTCCGGACGCATAATTAACCTTAGTTCTTTTGTCAAGTTATCTGGCCGCCCGGTCCGCAACTGAAACGGACGGCCTGCTGCTTTCAGATGTGCAGCGCGTGACCCAGCGCGCGCAGGCACGCTTCCTGGAGGCCTTCCGACTGGGTCGGGTGCGCGTGGATGGTCGCGGCGATGTCCTGCAGGCAGGCGCCCATTTCGATGGCGAGCGAGAACGCCGCCGACAGTTCGGAGACACCGGACCCAACGGCCTGAATCCCCAGCACCGCCTGATCGGCATCGCGCCAGACGACGCGGATGAAGCCGTCCTCGCGCTCTGTCGTCATGGCGCGGCCATTGGCGGCAAAGGGGAATTCGGCGCTGCTGCTGCCCTCCACTTCGCCCGGCAGGGCGCCGCAGGTGACAATCTCGGGGTCGGTGAAACAGACGGCAGGGATCGCGCGCTTGTCCCATTCGACCGCGTGGCCCGCGATATGCTCGGCCACCATCTCCCCCTGGGCCATAGCGCGGTGCGCCAGCATCGGCTCGCCGGTGACGTCGCCGATGGCGTAAATGCCCCGCATCGAGGTCTGGCAGGTCTTGTCGATCCGGATGTAGGGGCCGTTCAGGGTCAGCGCCAGCTCATCAACGCCGATGCCTTCGGTGCGCGGGCGGCGGCCGACGGTGACCAGGACTTTCTCTGCCTGAACCCCGCCCTGGCTGGTGGTCAGAACGCCATCGGCGAAACCTTCGGCTCTGGCGCCGGTCATCACCTTGACGCCCAGGGTGTCCAGCCGCTTGGCAACCGGCCGGGTCAGGGCCTGATCGTAGAGCGGCAGGATGCGGTCTTCGGCCTCGACCACGGTGACCTTGGTGCCGAGCTTGGCAAAGGCGGTGCCCAGCTCCAGCCCGATATAGCCTGCGCCGACCACGGCGAGGCTGCCGGGCACGGCGTGCAATGCCAGCGCCTCTGTTGAGGACAGGATATCACCGCCGAACGGCAGCGGGGGCAGCTCGACCGGGGCGGAGCCGGAGGCGATCACCACGAACTCGGCCCGGATCTGGTCCTCTTCGTCACCGCGTTTGACAGAGACGGTCTTGCCATCCAGGAACCGGGCGCGGCCCTGGACCAGACGCACGCCGGCTTTGCGCATCAGCCCGCTTACACCGGTGGTCAGGCGCGAGACGATGCCGTCCTTCCACGCGACAGTCCGGGCGAGGTCGATCTGCGGGCTGCCTGCAGAGATGCCAAGCGGCCCCTCGGAGGCATGGGCGATCTTGTGAAATTCGTCGGCGGCATGGATCAGCGCCTTGGAGGGGATGCAGCCGACGTTCAGGCAGGTGCCGCCGGGCTGGGCCTCGTCCACCACGATGGTGTCGATCCCCAGCTGCCCGGCCCGGATGGCGCAGACATAGCCGCCGGGGCCTGCGCCGATGATCAGCAATTTACACTTCAGATCAGTCATTCAGCCCTCGACAAACAGCATGGCCGGATTTTCCAGCAGGGATTTCAGTTTCTGCACAAAGACCGCCGCGTCCCAGCCGTCGATCACCCGGTGATCGAAGGAGCAGGAGATGTTCATCATCTTGCGCGGCCGGAACTGCTGGCCGTCCCAGACCGGGCGGATCTGCATCTTGTTCACCCCGACGATGGCCACTTCGGGGTGGTTGATGATCGGCGTGGTGGCAATCGCGCCAAGCGGCCCCAGCGAAGTGATGGTGATGGTGCCGCCGGTCAGCTCTGCGCGCTGGATCGAGCCGTCGCGGGCGGCCTCGGCCAGGCGGGCAAGCTCGCCTGCGTTGTCCCACAGGCTGTTTGCCTCCGCATGGTGCAGCACCGGCACGTTGAGCCCCTGAGGGGTCTGGGTCGCGACGCCGATATGCACACCGCCGTGGCGGTGGATCACACCTGCCTCATCGTCGAACCGCGCATTCAGCGCAGGCTGCTCCCGCACCGCCTCGACGATCGCGCGCATCAGGAACGGCAGCAGGGTCAGCTTGGGCCGCTCGCCCTCGTGCTTCTTGTTCAGCGCCGCGCGCAGGTCCTCCAGTGCGCCCATCTCCACCTCTTCGACGATGGTGATATGCGGGATCTGCCGTTTCGACAGCGCCATCTTCTCCGCGATCTTGCGGCGCATGCCGACAACGCGGACTTCCTCGACGCCGGTGTTGCGGCCGCGGGTCACGCTGCCCTGCTGGATGCCGCCGGAGGCGATCCAGCTGTCCAGATCTTCATGGCTGATGCGCCCGGCCGGGCCGCTGCCGGGGACCTGGCGCAAATCGACGCCTTCCTCCCGGGCGCGGGCCCGCACCGACGGCGAGGCCAGCGGTTTGGTGCCATTTGCGCGCGGCACCGGAGCGGCGGGCGCGGCAGGGGGAACGGGCGCTGCCGGTTCCGGGGCCGGCGCAGGCTGTTCCGCCGCGGCAGCGCCCGCTTCGGGGCGTGTCTCAGCCTTGGGCTGCGGGGCCGGTTCCGCCTGTGCGGCGGCATCGGCGGATTCGTTGCCCTCTCCCTCCACCTCGATGCGGATCAGCACCGAGCCGATCGCCATCATTTGGCCGATCTCGCCGCCCAGCTCCAGCACCTTGCCGGACACCGCCGAGGGCACCTCGACCGCGGCCTTGTCGGTCATCACGGCCGCCAGGATATCGTCCTCGCGCACGATGTCGCCGGGCTTGACGTGCCACTCGGTCAGCTCCGCCTCGGCAATGCCTTCCCCTACATCGGGAAGACGCATGGCAAACACACCCATCCGGTCAGCCCTCCATCACTTTTTTCAATGCCTCGCCGACCCGGGCGGGGCCGGGGAAATATTCCCATTCCTGCGCGTGCGGATAGGGCGTGTCCCAGCCGGTGACGCGGATGATCGGCGCCTCCAGGTGGTAAAAGCAGTTTTCCTGCACCAGGCTCATCAGTTCGGCGCCGAACCCGGAGGTGCGCGTCGCCTCATGCACGATCACGCAGCGGCCGGTCTTTTCAACGGATGCGGTGATTGTCTCCAGATCAAGGGGCAGCAGGGTGCGCAGGTCGATCACCTCGGCGTCGACTCCGGCGGCCTCTGCCGCAGCTTCCGCCACATAGACCATGGTGCCATAGGCCAGAACCGTGACGTCCGCACCCTCGCGGGTGATGCTGGCCTTGCCCAGCGGCACGGTCTCTGCGCCCTCCGGCACGTCGCCCTTGGGGTGGGATTTCCAGCTGGTGACGGGGCGGTCGTGGTAGCCGTCGAAGGGGCCGTTATAAAGCCGCTTCGGCTCCAGAAAGATCACCGGATCCGGGTCCTCGATGGCGGCCAGCAACAGCCCCTTGGCGTCGCGCGGATTGGAGGGCACCACCACCTTCAGCCCCGACACATGCGTGAACAGCGCCTCCGGGCTCTGGCTGTGGGTCTGGCCGCCGAAGATGCCGCCGCCGGTGGGCATGCGGATCACCAGCGGGCAGGTGAAATCGGCGTTGGAGCGGTGCCGCAGGCGCGCCGCCTCAGAGACGATCTGGTCATAGGCCGGATAGACATAATCGGCGAACTGGATCTCGATCACCGGCTTCAGCCCGTAAGCCGCCATGCCGATGGCGGTGCCGACGATGCCGGATTCGTTGATCGGCGCGTCAAAGCAGCGTGATTTTCCGTATTTCTCCTGCAATCCCGCGGTGCAGCGGAAGACGCCGCCGAAAAATCCCACATCCTCGCCAAAGACGACGACGCGGTCGTCTGCCGCCATCGCCACGTCATGGGCCTCGCGGATGGCCTCGATCATGGTCATGCTGGCCATCTCAGTACCCCGCTTCCTGGCGCTGCCGGATCAGATGCGGCGGCATGGTTTCATAAACGCCTTCGAACATGTCGCGCGGGCTGGGGGTCTTGCCGCCGCCCAATGTGCCGATCGCCTCGGCCTGCTTCTGGGTGGCGATGACGCCGTCCAGAATTTCCGCCTCAGCCTGGGTGTGGCGGTCCTCGCTCCACTCGCCAATGGTGATGAGATGGGTCTTCAGCCGCTCGATGGGATCGCCCAGGGGCCAGGCCGCAGCCTCGCGCCGGGAGCGGTAGGCGGAGGGGTCGTCGCTGGTGGAATGGCCGCCCGCGCGGTAGGTGACATGTTCGATCAGGGTCGGGCCATGCCCCAGGCGGGCGCGTTCGCAGGCCCATTTCGCCACTGCGTGCACGGCCAGGTAGTCGTTGCCGTCCACCCGGATCGAGGCGATGCCAAAGCCGTGGCCGCGGGCGGCAAAGGTGCCGACGCCGCCGCGGGCAATGCCCTGGAAGGTGGAAATTGCCCATTGGTTGTTGACGATGTTCAAGACCACCGGCGCCTTGTAGGTGGAGGCAAAAACCATGGCGGCGTGAAAATCGCTCTCAGCCGTGGAGCCGTCGCCGATCCAGCCGGTGGCGATCTTGGTGTCGCCCGAAATGGCCGAGGCCATTGCCCAGCCGACCGATTGCACGAACTGGGTGCCCAGATTGCCGGAAATCGAAAAGAACCCGTGTTCCTTGGAGGAATACATGATCGGCAGCTGGCGCCCGTGCAGCGGGTCGTCGGCGTTGGAATAGATCTGGTTCATCATGGTCAGCATCGGATAGCCGCCCGCGATCAGCAGCCCGGCCTGGCGGTAGGTCGGGAAGTTCATGTCGCCCGGCCTCAGCGCACGGGAAAAGGCGCAGGACACGGCCTCTTCGCCCAGATGCTGCATGTAAAAGCTGGTTTTCCCCTGGCGCTGCGCATTCAGCATCCGCGCGTCAAACGTGCGCAGGGTCAGCATGTGCCGCAGGCCCTCGCGCAGCTCGTCAGGGCTCAGCGCGCCGGCCCAGTCGCCAACCGCCTCGCCGTCCTTGTTCAGCACCCGGACAATGGAAAACGCCATGTCGCGGATCGAGTCGGGGTCCGCATCAACCGGCGGGCGTTTGACGGCCCCGGCGCGCGGAATTTCGAAGTCCGAGAAATCAGGTGTGTCGCCCGGACGGCAGCCCGGTTCCGGCACGTTCAGCGATAGCGGCGGAAAGTCATCACTCATGCGGTACCTCTTTGTTCTGAGCGCCCCCAGGCGGCGCGCGGAAGAATGCGCGCGGCGCAGTGCCTGTCCCGACAGCTTAGCAAAACCGCATGGTTGAAAAATAACGAATATGGGGGTACTGGTGCGAAAATCAGAGGAAATTTACTCGGAAACGCAAAATTTATGGTGGTTTTCGCTACAGATTCAGTTGATCGGGAGATACTTCGCGCGCTGCGTGATGACGGGCGGATTCCCCTGGTGCAGCTGGCGGCCCGAGTCGGCCTGTCCCAGACGCCCTGCAAGCGGCGCCTGCAGCGGCTGGAGGAAAGCGGCCTGATTTCCGGCTACAACGCCCGCATCGACCGCAAGGCGGCGGGGTTTGGCATCACCGCCTTTGTGTCGGTGGAGCTGGAGCGCCAGGACGCGGACGAGATCGCCAGCTTCCAGAAGAAGATTGCTCAGTTCGAGGAAGTGGTGACCGGCACGCTGATGACCGGCGCGCAGGACTTTCTCTTGGAAATCGTGGTGGAAAGCCTGGAGGAATTCGAGACGTTCCTGCAGACCAAATTGCTGCGCATCTCCGGCATCCGCGTGGTGCGGTCGCGCTTTGCGCTGCGCAAATTCATCGACCGGGCGCGGATTCCGTGACCGCGGGGCGGTCAGCGGCCGTCAGCCGGCCTCGACCGCCAGAAGTTTCCGGTACATCTCCAGCAGGAACACCTCAGCCTCGGCATAGCGGTCCTGTGCCTTGGCGGGGGCGATTTCCTCGATCTGGACGTCGAAATCGGCGTAGTGCTGGGTGGTGGCCCAGATCGAATACAGCAGATGGTGCGGATCGACGGTTGCAATCCGGCCCTCGCGCATCCAGTCCTCCAGCACAGTGATCTTGGTGTTGTACAGCTCCTTCAGCGGGCCGAAGATCTCGCTGCGCGACTGCGGCAGGCCGCTCAGGATCTCATTGGCGAAGAACTTGCTTTCCTTTGGGAAATTCCGCGAGATTTCCAGCTTGCGGCGGATGTACTGGCAGATTTCGTCGATCGGGTCGCCATGCGGGCTCAGCATGTTCAGCGGCGCCATCCACAGCTGAAGGGTGCGGGCCAGAAGCTCCTTGCGGATCGCGTCCTTGCTTTCGAAATAATACAGCAGGTTCGGCGTGGTCAGCCCGGCGTTCTTGGCAATCAGGTTGATCGACGCGCCGGAAGATCCGTGCTGGGCAAAAACCTCCAGCGCGGAGGCCAGGATTTGTTCAGTCTTTTTCCGCTGAATCCGGGTCTTCGGCTTTTCAGCTGCCATGCGCGCCATGTAAATTCCGCCACCTATAAAAATGTCTATCTGGCGCCCTATTGGCACAAGTCAAAGGCTGTTGCCAGCGGTCGCGCGCAAAAGGCCGGTTCAAATCAACGTGCGGCTGCGGGCGGGCCGCCCCGTGGGGCAAATGAGCGGGCAGCCAGAGCCGCCCGCCAATAGGCACCGTCCGCGGGGAGATTTGTCCGGACGGTGCCGTTTCCGGGCCGGGGCCCGGTGCAGTTCAGCGGAAGGCCGGGATGATCTTCTCGCCATAGTCGGCGATGATTTTCTCTTCGTCGCCGCTGTCGAGATAGATGTTGAACTGGGTGGTGCCGGCATCCTGCAGATCGCGGATCTTGGCGATATGTTCGTCCGGGGTGCCCAGCACGCAGAAGCTCTTGACGATGTCTTCGGTGATGAAGTCCAGGTACGGGTTATCGCTCTGGCCGTGCTTGGAATAGTCGTAGCCCTTGCGGTTCTTGATGTAGTCGGTCAGGCTGGTGGGGACGTGATCGCCGTCGGTGCCGTATTTCTCAACGATGTCAGCGACATGGTTGCCGACCATGGCGGGGAACCACTTGGTCTTCTCGATGCCTTCCTCGATCGGGCCGGTATGCGCGGGCGCTGCCGCCATCACGCGGTAGTTCGACATGTCGCGGCCTTCGGCCTCGCCGCCGGCCTTGGCCTGATCGGCCAGCCATTTGATGATCTTGGGTTCGGCGATCTGCAGTACCACGCCGTCACCGACCTTGCCGGCCGAGGCCAGGGCCTTGGGACCATATGCGCCGATCCAGACCGGCAGTTCGTAGCCCTGGGCCCAGGGGAATTTCACCGGCTCGGGGCATTCGCCGTACTGCACTTCCTCGCCGCGGATCAGCGACTTCACGACGTGGGTGAATTCTTCCATCCGCTTGATGGTCGACGGCTTCTTGCCCATCACCCGCACGGCGCTGTCCCCGCGGCCCAGGCCGATGTCGAAACGTCCGCCGGACTGTTTCGCCAGCGAGCCGAACAGCGAGGCTGCCACCGACCACTCGCGCGAGTTCGGGTTGGTCACCAGCGGGCCGAAGCGCATCTTGGTGGTGTGCTCCATGCACATCGCCATCGCGACAAAGCTTTCGCGCCACAGGATGTGGCTGTCGTAGAACCAGCAGTAGGCAAAGCCTGCGTTTTCCGCCTGGCGGACCAGTGCGCGGGCGCGTTCGGGCTCAACGAAGCCCTTGAAGCAAATACCGAATTCCATGTGTGTTTTCTCCCTGTTGGAATCTTAGTGTTCGGGGGCCCAGATGCGGATGCCCGCATGGGTGAAGGGCACCGCCTTGGAAATGTTCTGGCGGATCAGGATCGGGGTGATCGCCTCGATGCAGCGGGCGGCCTCGGCGTCGCCGGCGTTGTAGGCCTGAACATCCAGCGCGCCGACCAGCTCAATCACCTTCTTGCGGGCAGGCAGGCTGTTGCCGCAGACCAGGATGTCGCAGTTGATCGGCCAGTCGAGGTTGTTGAGCGTGGTCGCCGACACGTTGTGCAGCGCGCCGATCACCGGAATGTCGTCACCCAGCAGCGCCTGCGCGGCCTCGGTGGCGGAGCCTTCTGGCGGCATTTCAACCTTCTTGGGGTCGCCTTCCTTCAGCGGCACCACGATGTCGACCAGGATCTTGCCTTCCAGCTGCGGCTTCAGCGCCTCCAGCGTGGCGTTGTGGGCAGAAAACGGCACCGCGAGGATGACCATTTCATCCGCCGCCGCGGTGGCGCCAGCATTGTCCAGCCCTTCGATCGGTGCGGCGCCTTCCGGCAGCTTTGCCATCAGGTCTGCCGCGATGCCGGCGCTGCGCTCGCCATCGCGCGAACCCAGTGCCACGGCGATCCCTGCGCGGGCAAAGCGCAGCGCCAGCCCCTGGCCCTGCGGCCCGGTGCCGCCAATGATTGCGATCTTCATCTGAACATATCCTCCTGTTTTTTTCTGAGTATGTCGGCGCCGCGGCTGTCGGCGGGCTGCCAGTCGAGCCCGCGCAGCAGCACCGCCGGTGTTTTTCCGTTCTTGCGCACCACCAGACCGGAGGCGGCGGAGATTTCATCGGCCAGCGCCGGTTCGGTCACCTGCAAGGGCCGCCCCCAGGCATCCAGGTTGCCCTGCTCCTGAATGGTGGCCGGGACCTTGCTCAGCCCGATGGCCACGTTGATCTGGCCCAGCCGCCAGGGGCGGCCGAAGGTGTCGGTCATCACCACGCCGATCTGCGCGCCGAAGCGGGCGGCCAGCGACGTGCGCAAACGCTCGCAGCTGGCGTCGGGGTCGCGCGGCAGCACCATCGCCGCGTCCTCCTCGCCGAAGTTCGACTCATCCACCGCGGCATTGGCGGAGATGAAACCCAGCCGGTGTTCGCAGATCATCGTGCCGGTGTTCTGATCCGGGCGGCGGAAGGCGCGCACCACCCGGGTGCTTTCGCGCAGGACGATCTCCACCTTGCGCGGGTCCTTGTTCAGCTCCTCGCCGTATTTGACGGCCTCGTCCGAGGGCGTGACCGAGGCCAGCGGGATGATGCAGTCCTCGGCCTTGGAGAACACCTTCTGCGCGATGCACAGGATATCGCCGTCCTGCAGGCCAAGCCCGGCCTGCTCCAGGCAATCACCCAGGATCGCGCCCAGATCGTCGCCGTTCCGGATATCCGGCACGCCGGGCACGGCGGTGAGGGAGACGGACAGACTCATCGCGCGCCCTCCCGCACCAGCGCCTGCGGGTCCTGCGCCAGCAGGCAGCTGAGATCCTCGGCGGTGTCGACATCAATACGCAGGCTGTCCAGCGGCAGCACCACCGGGCAAAGGCCCGCAATTTCTGCCGCACGCCGGTGGGCGATCAGCGACTTCTGCCCGTAGGCAAAGGCAAAGGGGCAGGGCAGCGGCACCAAAAGCGCGTTGGTGCCAAGGTCGGTCGCCGGGCACAGCACCGCGCGGGTGCCGTCCAGCGGATAGGCCAGAAGCTGGGCCAGATCGTCCGGCGACGGGTCCGCCAGATCGCCCGGCAGCACGCACAGTGCCTCATACCCTTTGGCCGTTGCCCAATCCGCTGCTGCCTCCACCGCCAGCGACAGGGTGCCGGGGTCGTTGTCGTCGATGCAGATCAGCCCGGCCTGGCGCGCGATCCGCGCAATCACCGGGCTGTTGGACACCACGGCAATGTCGGCGGCGCCTTCGGGCAGCATGGCAACCGCCTCCTGCAGCCGCGTGATGGTGGAGCGGAACAGCCCCCGGGCCAGCGCTTCGCGGTCCCGCGGCGCCAGCGCCATGCTCAACCGCGTCTTGGCCCTGGAGGGGTCCTTCATCGGGATCACCGCCAGCCGCTTGCTGCATTTCACCGCCGCGCTCATGCCGCCGTCTCCCGGTTTGTGCGGGCAAGGCCCAGATCCGCAACTTCGCGTGCAAGGCGGGCCTTATCGTCCTGGGTCTTCATCAGAATGTCGCTGCAGACCGGCGCCAGCCCCATCGCGCGGATTTCGCCCGCCAGCCCGGCGTCCGCGTGGTCGATCACCAGCGTATCGGCCAGCCCGCGGTACCGCGCAGCCACACCGGCCGCATCGGCCCGTTCCCCCAGCGCCGCCATCATGCGGTCGGCCGGGCCCTTGACCACCTTGCCGCCGATGAACGGGCTGACAGCAACCTTCTGCGCACGCGCCGCGCGCAGCGCCGCGGTGATGCCCGGCACGCCCAGAATGGGGGCAATGCTGACCAGCGGGTTGGAGGGCGCAATCACGATCAAATCCGCCTGCCGGATCGCCGCCAGCGCCTCTGGCGCGGGGCGGGCCTGCGCCAGCCCGTCAAAGGCCAGCTCCCGCACGTCCGGGGCGCAGCGTTCGCGCACGAAATACTCCTGGAAGCTCAGCCAGCCCGCATCGGTGCGCACCCGTGTCTGCACCTTATTATCTGTCGGCAGCAGGATCTCCGCCCGCACCCCAAAGGCGCGCGCCACGTCGCGGGCGATATCGCTGGGCCGGTCGCCCTGCAGGCGGCGCATGGTGCGGTAGATGTGCAGGCCAAAGTCGCGGTCGCCCAGCGACATCCAGGTGTCCGCGCCCAGCTTGTTCAGCGTCTCCAGCGCCCGGTGGCCCTCATCCGCCACGCCCCAGCCCTGGTTGCGGTCGATCACATCACCCAGGCTGTAAGTCAGCGTGTCGATATCGGGCGAGACCCAGAGGCCGTGAAACTCATCGTCATCCGCCACATTGCCGATCACCGACAGCGCCACATCCGGCAGCGCGGCCAGGCCCTCGGCCATCTTGGCACCGCCGACGCCACCCGCCAGCAGGGTGACCTTATGCTTCTGCGCGCTCATTCTGCCGCCTCCAGCTTGGGCCCGCGTTCGGGGAACATTTCCAGAAACGCCAGCGGGTCGCTGCCCTGACGGTCCACCAGTGGCGCGATCACCTCGGGATCGTGATCGACATAGACGTCGCGGATCTCGTAAATGGTGTTGCGGCGCACCGGCACCCGGCCCGCGGCGCGGATGATCTCTGTCAGTTCGCGCGCTGTGATCTCCTGCCCGTGGGCAGACCCGGCCGAGCGCGAGATGCTTTCGTTCATCAGCGTGCCGCCCAGGTCGTTGACCCCGCGTGACAGCATCTGCTGTGCCCGCGCCGCGCCCAGCTTGGTCCAGCTCACTTGGATATTGTCGATCCAGCCGTGCAGCATGATGCGCGACACCGCGTGCATCAGGTCCACCTCCAGCGCAGTCGGGCCGGGGCGCACTTTGTCCGGGTTCTGCGACCAAAGCGGCGATTCGGTATGCACAAAGGAGAGCGGCACCAGCTCGGTGAAGCCGCCGGTATCCTTCTGGATGTCGCGCAGTAGCCTGATGTGCGCGGCCCAGTGCTCAGGCCCGTCGATATGGCCGTACATGATGGTGGCGGTGGTGGGGATGCCGACCTCATGCGCGGCGCGGATGATCTCCACCCATTTTTCGGCGCTCAGCTTGTTCTTGGTCAGCTGCATCCGCACTTCGGTATCCAGGATCTCCGCCGCGGTGCCGGGCATCGAGCCGAGACCGGCGTCTTTCAGATCCGCCAGGAAGTCGTGATAGGACATCTTGGTCTTGGACGCGCCATACCAGATCTCAAACGGCGAGAAGGCATGGATATGCATGTCCGGCAGCGCTGCCTTGATGGCGCGGATAATGTCGCGGTAGTAGGTTCCCTCCATCTTGGGATGCAGGCCGCCCTGGATGCAGACCTCGGTCGCACCGCGGTCCCAGGCCTCCTGCGCGCGCTCGACGATCTGTTCGGGCTCCAGCCACTCGGCGTCCTTGTCCTCGCTGCGCTTGGCAAAACCGCAGAAGCGGCAGCCCATATAGCAGATGTTGGTGAAGTTGATGTTGCGGTTCACCACAAAGGAGACGCGGTCGCCATTGGCGCGGCGGCGCAGCTCGTCGGCCACGGCATAGACGGCCTCGGCGTCAGCGCCGGTGGCGCGGAACAGCTCGACGCCTTCGGCTTCGGACACTTCGCCGCCCTCCAGCGCCATCTCCAGAATGGCGCGGACCGGGGCGGAGGCGGCGCCGACGGCAGCCGGGACCGCGGCAAAATTCTCGGCGGGGTGCTGGATGGTCATGCTGTCTCTCCGATGTGGCGCTGATCGCGGGCGAGGCCGTTTTCCTGGGCCATGCCGGCCGCACGGGCCAGCACGCCGGGGTTGATGAAGCCGCTGTCCCCGGTCAGGTAGCGGGGGTAAACGGTGAGCCGCTCGCGCAGGTCAAAACCGGCCCCGGTGCAGGAGCTTGCCAGCGCTCGGATCTCCGGCCATTCGTGCTGCGGGTTGATGAAGTCGATGGTCACGGGCGAAATGCCGCCCCAGTCGTTGATGCCTGCCTCCAGATAGGCGATGTGGCGGGCGCTGAGGTTCGGCGGCGCCTGCAGGCTGATCTCCGGTGCCAGGATGATGCGGGCGGCGGCGATGGTGCGCAGCATGTCCTCCAGCGCCGGTTCCGGGTGGTTCGCCATCTCGATATCCGGCTTGCGCTGGAAGTTCTGGATGATCACTTCCTGGATGTGGCCGTGGCGGGCGTGGGCGTTGTTGATGGCGTGCAGCGCCTCGATCCGCTCGGCAAATGTTTCGCCAATGCCGATCAGCAGGCCGGTGGTGAAGGGCACCTGTTTCTCGCCTGCGCGCTCCAGCGTGCGCAGCCGCTGCACCGGCACCTTGTCGGGGCAGGCATAATGCGGCTGGCCCTTGCGGGTCAGGCGGCGGCTCACGGTTTCCAGCATCATCCCCATCGAGGCGGAGACCGGGCGCAGCACGTCGATCTCGTCATCGGTGAGGGTGCCCGCGTTCACATGCGGCAGCAGGCTGGTTTCCGTCAGCACCAGCTCGCACATGTCGCGCAGGTAATCGGTCAGGCGGGAATAGCCGAGCTTTTCCAGCCCCTTGCGGGCCTTCTCATAACGCAGTTCCGGCTTTTCACCGAGGCTGAAGAGGAGTTCCTTGCAGCCCTCGCGCTCACCCTTCTGTGCGGTGGCCAGCACCTGCTCCGGCGTCATGATATTGGCCTCCGGAGACTCCGGATGCTTGACGAAGGTGCAGTAGCCGCAGGTGTCGCGGCACATGTTGGTCAAAGGCACAAAGGCCTTGCGCGAATAGGTGACCGTGCGGCCCCAGTGGGCGTCGCGGATCCCGGCTGCGCGCATCATCAGGGCGCGCAAATCCCCGGTCTCCGCCCAGGCTGTGCCTGTGCTGAGCGATTGGGTGTTCATGGTGTCCTCCCTGCCTCAAAGACTGTGGAGGAGGGCGCGGCATGTCAAATATTTTTTTAGCTGTAAGTCAAAAAAAATACCGTGAAGGTGTGTTGAGTGCAGATAATAGGCTGTTTTTAAACTGCAAAAATATGAGCTGACAAAAATATTGACTACTAAGTAAAACATCCAAATACTTCTTCCCAATCGCAGGCAGCCGGTTTGCCGGACGCTTCAGCGAAAAGGGAGGACATTGAAGTGCTTATTGGAACGCCAAGGGAGTTGGCGGCTGGAGAGTCGCGCGTTGCGATGACGCCGGACTCTGCGCGTCAGCTGCAGAAGCTGGGGTATGATTGCGCGA
>NZ_JBQKUH010000055.1:0-28366 GCF_054968485.1 Leisingera sp. G5_S3_59_S7 | reverse complement strand
AGGTGTGAAGAAACGCGGCTTTCTGCAGCGAGACCCCGGGCGGTTTCGGCCCCGGGCAACAGGCACTGTGCGCGGCCGGTCCTGCCGGCGCGGCGTCAGGCGATAATATCCGGGGTCAGCCGGTCTTCGATCAAGGCGATCTTGTCCTTGAGAGTGAGCTTTTGCTTCTTCAGGCGGCGGATGGTCAGCTGGTCGGCGGTGCCGCGCTCTTCCAGCGCGGTAATCGCTTCGTCCAGATCGCGGTGCTGCCTGCGGAAAACCTCGAGCTCAACCCTGAGGACCTCATCCGTCTTCATCGACACATCTGTGGGTGCATTCATGGGCGACTCAGTAAAGCTGATGAATGAAGTAAGGCTGAAGATACTTCCTTAACTGCTTTTCCGCTAGACCTATGAGCACATGCTCTTGTGAATCCAGCAGGAACTTCCCATATTCCTGTGCAGGCGGCTGCCGGGAGCGGGGCCGCAAGCATCCGTCGCTTTGGCAAAAAGGACGATTAAAGTGTCGAAACTTACCTTGGGCTCCTACCCGCATATGCTGGGGTTCGAGCAGCTGGAACGCCTCCTGGAGCGCTCGGCCAAATCGGGCAACGAAGGCTATCCGCCGTATAATATCGAACAGACCTCTGATTTTTCCTACCGTATCACCCTGGCCGTCGCCGGTTTCGCCGAGGAAGACCTGGCGATCACCGTCGAGGACCGCCAGCTGGTGATCCGCGGCCGCCAGAACGACGACAGCGAGGGGCGGGTGTTTCTGCACCGCGGCATCGCGGCGCGCCAGTTCCAGCGCATGTTCGTGCTGGCCGACGGCGTCGAAGTGGGCGAGGCGGTGATGGAGAACGGGCTGCTGCATGTGGACCTGACCCGTTCCCGGCCCGAAACCGTGGTTCAGACGATCAACATCAAGAAGGGGTAAGAGCAATGCATACACCGTTTGACTTCAAGGAGGCCGGCAACCGGACCGTCTATGTGAAGGCGGTTGCGGTGGCAGACCTCCCCAAGGACGTGCAGGCGAACGCCGGCGGGCGTGAGCAGCTATATGCGGTGCACGACGCCGAGGGCGGCCAGCTGGCGCTGGTGGCCGACCGGCAGCTGGCCTTTGTGCTGGCGCGCCAGAACGACATGACACCGGTCGCGGTGCATTAAGGCCAGAGCACGCACAAGTGCAAAGCCAGCGGATTGACATCCCGCGGCGGGCTTTGATGATGCGAAAGGCGGGCAGGTGCCCGCCTTTTTGATTTTCTGAAAGCTGGGAGGGCGGTCATGGTGCGCCGCGACTTTGACTGGGTGGATGCGTTTTCGGACCGGGCCTTTGGCGGCAACGGCTGCGCGGTGGTACATGGCGGCGCGCATCTGCCGGAGGCGGTCTGCACCGCATACGTGCGGGAAACCTCGCTGGTGGAATGCACCTTCACCGGCCCGTCGGAGGTGGCGGATGTGAAGGTGCGCTATTTCCTGGCCAGCCGCGAAATCCCCTTTGCCGGCCATCCGACCATTGCCACGGTGGCGGCGATGCGGGACCGCGGGCTGTTTCAGGGCGATAGCATCACGCTGGAAACCGGGGCGGGGATCGTGCCGGTCACGCTGGACGGCGATCTGATCGAAATGACCCAGGTGGCGCCGGAGTTCGGCCCCTTTGCCGATCCGGAACTGGTGGCGGCGGCAGTGTCGCTGCCGGTGGAGGCCATCGCCGGGCGGCCGCAGAAGGTGTCCACCGGGCTGCCGTTCTGCGTCACCGTGCTGCGCGACCGCGCGGCGCTGGAGGCGGCGGAGCTGAACCTGGAGGCGCTGGCGGCCTTGGGCGCATCGCTGGGTGCCGATGGCATCGACATGATGGAGCCGTTCCTGGTGACGCTGGAGGGGGCGACGGCGGCGGGCGACACCTTCTCGCGCCTCCTGATGGCGCCGCCCAGCCCGCCGGAGGATCCGTTCACCGGATCCGCCACGGGGGCGATGGCGTCTTATCTGTGGCATCACGGGCTGATGCAGAAGGCGGAGTTCACCGCGGAGCAGGGCCACGGGCTGGGCCGCCCCGGCCAGGCGCGGGTGGCCCGGGTTGGCACGGCGGAGGCGATTGAAGGCGTGCGCGTTGCGGGCGAGGGGTTTGTGCTGATGCGCGGAACGGTGGACCTGCCCGCAGCGCTGTGACCGCTGGCGGCGGCCTCAGGCGGTTTGCGCGGCTGCCAGGCCGTATTCGCGCAGGGTCAGGTCAAACGCGCTGCCGCAGCGGGGCGGCTGCGTGGAGGGGCCTTTTTGGTGCACATGCAGGCCGATGATATCGGGCTGCCCCAGCAGCGCCCGGGTGTGCGCCGGGTCGTAGAAATCACAGCTGGCGCCCGGAAGATAGTACATTGATTTCATCGGCTTGGCCTCCCCGAACCGGTTCTGCCGCTTGAGGATGCGCACCATCGCCTCGTTGCCGTAGACGGTCATGCCGAGATCGGTTGCGCGGAATTTCCGGCCAAGCGCGCGCAGCAGCGCGGGCTTGACCACCCGCCGTTTGAAGCCGAGCCAGTCCGGCCACAGCTCAGGATGGTCAAGCACCTTGAGGAAGTCGCCGACAAAGGGGTCGTCGGGCGGGAAATACAGCGCCGAATAGCCCACCGTGGCCTTGCCGTCGAAGGCAAACCAGGCCTGGGCCGGGTCCGGCCTGAAGTCTTGGAACAGGATGACGTCGGTATCCAGCCAGAACCCGAGGCCCTGTTTCTGAAGCACGATCCGGAAGATGTCGGAGTAGCTGAGCCGCTCCTGCCGCGGGCTGTAGCGGGTGCGGATCAAGGGTTTCAGCCGCTCCAGCGTGTCCAGCGGCAGCACCTCCCCGGCCGGCTTCAGGCAGACGCCGGGCGGCACGCCGCGGGGCGGGCAGGCGGGGTCGGTGACATAAAGATCCACGCCGCAGGTGTGGCGCTGCCAGGACATGACGGCCAGCTGCGTCAGCAGCGGCAGCTCTTCACCGATCCAAAGAGAAACGACACGCACCTGAAATCCGCCTGCAATTCTGTATTTTTGCGGGATGATTAGCGGTTTTCCGCCGATGCGGGAAGTATTCCGGCGCAGGGCTGTGCACATCCGCGGAGGACCGTTGCCTTTTTGACCACGGCGAAGACGGGGCGGTGCGCCGGTTCAGGGGCTTTGGGGTGCCAAACAGAAAACGGCCCGCCGATTGGCGGGCCGTTCATGTTTCTCACACTGCCGTCAGCTCAGGCCTTGATCAGGCCCATGCTTTCCAGCTTGAGCAGCACCTGGTGGGCGCAGTTGTCGACGTCGACGTTCTCGGTCTCGACCACCAGCTCGGCGTTCTGCGGCACGTCGTAGGGGTCGGAGATGCCGGTGAACTCCTTGATCTTGCCTTCGCGGGCCAGCTTATACAGGCCCTTGCGGTCGCGGCGCTCGCATTCCTCGATCGAGGTGGCAACGTGCACTTCGACAAAGGCGCCGAACTGTTCCACGTCCTCGCGCACGGCGCGGCGGGTGGTGGCGTAAGGCGCGATCGGGGCGCAGATGGCGATGCCGCCGTTCTTGGTGATCTCGGAGGCCACATAGCCGATGCGACGGATGTTGAGGTCGCGGTGCTCTTTCGAGAAGCCCAGCTCGCTCGACAGGTTCTTACGAACGATGTCGCCATCCAGCAGGGTGACCGGGCGGCCGCCCATTTCCATCAGCTTGACCATCAGAGCGTTCGCAATGGTGGATTTGCCGGAGCCGGAGAAGCCGGTGAAGAACACGGTGAAGCCCTGCTCGGCGCGCGGCGGCTTGGTCTTGCGCAGCTCGGCGACCACTTCGGGGAAGGAGAACCATTCCGGGATTTCCAGGCCCTCGGCCAGGCGGCGGCGCAGTTCGGTGCCGGAGATGTTCAGGATGGTGACGTTATCGCGGTCTTCGATCTCGTCGTTCGGCTCGTACTGGGCGCGCTCCTGCACATAGACCATGTGCTTGAAGTCCACCATTTTCAGGCCGATTTCCTCTTCATAGGCGCGGAACAGCTCCTGCGCGTCGTAGGGGCCGTAGAAGTCTTCGCCTGCGGAGTTCTTGCCCGGGCCTGCGTGGTCGCGGCCGACGATGAAGTGGGTGCAGCCGTGGTTCTTGCGGATCAGGCCGTGCCAGACCGCCTCGCGCGGGCCGGCCATGCGCATCGCCAGGTTCAGCAGCGACATGGTGGTGGTGGCCGCCGGATACTTGTCCAGAACCGCCTCGTAGCAGCGCACGCGGGTGAAGTGGTCGACGTCGCCCGGCTTGGTCATGCCGACAACCGGGTGGATCAGCAGGTTGGCCTGGGCTTCGCGCGCGGCGCGGAAGGTCAGTTCCTGGTGGGCGCGGTGCAGCGGGTTGCGGGTCTGGAAGGCAACAACCTTGTTCCAGCCCAGCTTGCGGAAGTAGGCGCGCAGCTCGTTCGGGGTGTCGCGGCGGCCGCGGAAGTCATAGTGGACGGGCTGCTGGATGCCGGTCACGGGACCGCCCAGATAGACCTTGCCTGCGGTGTTGTGCAGGTAGTTCACCGCCGGGTGGGCGTCGTCATCGGCGCCAAAGACCTTTTCCGCTTCGCGCGCCTTGTTCGGCACCCAGTTGTCGGTGACGGTCATGGTGGCGAGGATCACGCCTTCCTGGTCGCGCAGGGCAATGTCCTGGCCCGCTTCCAGCTTGGACGCGAAGTCTTCGGAGACATCCAGGTTGATCGGCATCGGCCACAGGGTGCCGTCGGTCAGGCGCATGTTTTCGACAACGCCGTCGTAATCGGCCTGGGACAGGAAGCCCTTGAGCGGGTTGAAGCCGCCGTTCATCAAGAGTTCCAGGTCACAGATCTGGCGCGGTGTCAGGTCCCAGCTGACCAGATCGGCCGCTTCGACCTTCAGTTTCTGAGCGCTTTCATAGGAAACATAGAGCTCTGGGATGGGAGCCAGGTTGCTTTGCATAGGATGAGTCCTGTGTTTGAGAGGGGGGAGGCCGCTTGCGGAGCCGGTGAGTTCCGCATGCAGCGCGTTGTATTCTGCGAGCTTGCGGGCGAGGAATTGATCGGTGAGACGCACTTTTTCCGCCGCGCCCCGGGTGGTCAGCGAATAGGCGAACCGCTGCCGCTTGTCGGGGCCGGGGCGGGCGCTGACGGTGATCAGGCCGCCCTCTGCCGCGGACCGCAGCAGGGTGTTGAGCCGGCCCAGCGAAATCCCCAGCGCCGCGGCGGTTGCCCGCTGCGAAGCATCCGGCGCCGCATCAAGCTGGCGCAGGAGGCGGAAGAGCAGGTCTTGCTCGTCCGGGGTGGATGTGGTCAGGGTCTCAGGCACGGCGCAGCGGGTCCAGGGCGTGGGGTCAAAGTGTGTTCACGCGTGAACGCATTGCATGGTTCGGCCGGGAATCAAAGGGGGAATTGCCTCGGATTGGCGATTTTTTGCTGCGTTGTTTTGCTGCAACGCATCCGGGTGCGCGGCAGAAAGTTCCCCTAAGGCGTGTCCGCCGGAATGCGGTGCCGGAGACGGGCGCCAGCCGGAAACGGGCGTTCCCGCTGCCCCGTCGCGGGCTTAACCCTGTTCTTTGGCCAGCAGCCGCGGCAGCGCGGCCGCATGTTCCACCGGCAGCGCGGCCAGCGGTCGGGAGACGCCCCTGAGCTGGAACTCCTGCAGGGCAAACCGGTCCGGCGCATAGCCCGCCGCCTGCAGCACGCGGGCAGACACCAGCAGTTCGATTCCCAGGTCCTTGGTCTTGGCCTCCAGCCGGCTGGCGGTGTTGACGCTGCCGCCGATGATGGTGCGCGGCGCGTGGCCGGCGCTGCCGATCTCGCCCAGCACCAGCTGGCCCAGGTGAATGCCGATGCCGATGCGGATCTGCGGCTCGCCGTCCGCGGCCAGCCGGGCGTTGAAGTCCTGCAGTTCGGTGCCGATGGCGGCGGCGGCGTCCAGTGCCGCCTGGGCGGAGCGGGCCGGAGTTGGCGCCTCGAACAGCGCCAGCAGCCCGTCGCCCAGGTACTTGTCGACGGTGCCGCCCGTCCTGGTGATGGCGGGCACAATGGCGTCGAAGAAGCGGTTGAGCAGGAACACCACGTCATAGGGCAGCTGGCCGGAGGTGCGGGCGGTGAAGCCGCGCATGTCGAGAAATAGGACGGCGAGCTGCTGTTCGCTGCCCTGGCTGGCATGGGCGCGGCCCTCGCGGCCGTCGGGGCGGAACATGCGGGTGACGGTGAGCGGCGCCTGGGGGCGGATCTGGCAGGCCAGCCGCATGTTGGCGGGCGCCTTGACGCGGGCCAGGCTGCGGGCCTCGGGTGGGGCGGGCGGCGGCAGGGTGTCGGCGCCTTCGTCCACCACCACCCGGCAGGTGGTGCAGCGGCCTTTGCCGCCGCACAGGGACGTGTGGTGGATGCCGTTGGCCTGGGACATCTCCAGCAGGGTCAGGCCGCGCTCGGCGCGGATTTCAGGCCCGAAGGCATAGCGGATGCGCACCGCCCGGCGCCGCCGCAGCAGCCGGTTCAGCACATGCGCCGCCGCCGCCAGCCCCAGCAGGATCAGGAAGGCCGTGAACCAGCGGCTGTCGGTCAGGAACAGCTCGGCAAAAACCTCGCGGCTGGGCCAGTTGAACGCCTCCATCAGCGCCGGGCGCTGGCTGCCCTCCACGAACAGGCCGTGGATGCGGCGGCCTTCGGTCAGGAAGCCGGCCAGGGCGAAGCCGGGGATCAGCACCGCCAGCCCCGCCATCCAGGGGATCAGCTGCCGCCACCAGCGGGTCAGCCGCAGCCAGTAGTGCAGGCCGATGCAGCCGTGGATCCACACCGCCAGCAGCAGCGCGCTTTGCTGCCAGGCCTCGGGCGAGGCCCACATCAGCACAATCACATAGGCCATCTCGTCGTTGACGCCGTAGATTTCATGCGAATAGCGGGTGAAGGCCAGATGGCTGAGCAGCTGCAGCGGGATCAGGAAGCCGAGCAGGAACTGCAGCGCCGCGCCCGGGCGCATTTTCAATGTGCGGCGGCGGGCCAGGCTCCACAGCGCCAGCCCGGCATGCAGGATCAGCGCAGTATAGAGGATGAGCCCGCCCAGGAAGCTGCGGGTGATCAGCTGGCGGACGTCCTGAAACGACTCCATCCAGTCTGGCGACAGCAGGCCGAGGCCGATGTTGATGAAGTGGAAGAAGGCATAGGTGAACAGCACCAGCCCGGTGATGATCCGGGTGCGGGTGATCCAGTTGCCCTGCCAGAGCGCGCTTGCCACTCCGCTCCTCCTGTCCTGCGGTCAGCTGAGGGCAGACTGCGGGGGCAGGGGCCTGGGGTCAATGCCGGGGTTGGGGCGCGCTCAGCCCTCCAGGCCCCAGCCGTCGGGGGCGAAGCCGTGGGAGAGGGCGGCGCGGGTGGCGACTTCCTCGCCGATCCAGATGCCGGTGGCAGAGATGATCTGATCCGGCAGGGTGGCGGCCAGATACGGGCTGCCGCCCCCGGCGTCTTTTCCGCTGACCCAGCTGCAGAGGTAGCCCTCGCGGCTCAGCTCTTCGGCCAGCTTGCGCCAGTCGGCACCGTCGCGGGCGGGGACGAAGAAATAATCCACGTCCGCCGCCTCCGGCAGGCCGTGTTCGGCCTGCAAATCGTTGAATGCCGCAACGGTTTCAGCCCGTTGCGCGGTGAAATCATGCGGCATCCCGGTTATTCCTGCTCTGCCAGGAAGCGTTCGGCGTCAAGCGCCGCCATGCAGCCCATGCCGGCCGAAGTGACCGCCTGGCGGTACTTGTGGTCGGTCAGGTCGCCGGCGGCATAGATGCCGGGGATCGAGGTTTCGGTGGAGCCGGGCTTGACCTTGACATAGCCGCCGTTGTGCAGCTCCAGCACGTCCTTGACCAGCTCGTTGGCCGGCGCGTGGCCGATGGCGACGAAGACGCCCTTGCACGGGATTTCCTTCAGCTCGCCTGTTTGCACGTTCTTGACCACGACGCCCTCGACCCCCAGCGGGTTGTCGGTGCCCACGACCTCTTCGAGGGTGTGGAACCACAGGGTTTCGATCTTGTCGTTCTTCATCAGGCGGTCCTGCAGGATCTTTTCGGCGCGCAGCTCGTCGCGGCGGTGGATCAGGGTCACCTTGGAGGCGAAGTTGGTGAGGAACAGCGCCTCCTCGACCGCGGTGTTGCCGCCGCCGATCACCACGATCTCCTGGCCGCGGTAAAAGAAGCCGTCGCAGGTGGCGCAGGCGGAGACGCCGAAGCCCTTGAACTTTTCTTCGCTCTCCAGGCCCAGCCATTTGGCGCGGGCGCCGGTGGCCAGGATCACCGCATCGGCAGTGAAGGTGGTGCCGCTGTCGGCCTTGGCCACGAAGGGACGCTGGGAGGTGTCGAGCGAAGTGATGTAGTCGCCGATGATCTCGCAGCCCATCGCCTGGGCATGCTCCTGCATCCGCACCATCAGGTCGGGGCCCTGGACCTCGGTGTCGCCGGGCCAGTTCTCCACCTCGGTGGTGGTGGTCAGCTGGCCGCCGGGCTCAATGCCCTGGACCAGGATGGGCTCCAGCATGGCGCGGGAGGCATAGACCCCCGCGGTATAGCCGGCAGGCCCGGAGCCGATGATCAGAACCTTGGTGTGGCGCGTCTCGCTCATGTTCGTCCCTTACGTAAGCAGCATGGCGGGCTTGCCGCCGTCAGGAATTGCATATAGCGGCAGGACCCGCTGGCTTAAACCCCCAGCCTTTGCATGCCGCGGGATGCAGATTTGCGGATGCCGCCCGGGATTGCGGCTTGCACCTTCGGAGTGCAAAGAATATTGCGCGGTGATGAAAGATTATTGCGCGGCCCGGCGGCGGTGCTATAAGAAACGCAAAATTCACAGGAGTTTCCGGCATGGTCACAACCCGTCTAGATCCGATTGATCGCAAGATTTTGTCGGAGCTTCAGGCCGATGGGCGGATGACCAATGTCGAGCTGGCCAAGCGGGTCGGCATCTCGGCGCCGCCGTGTTTGCGCCGGGTGCGGGCGCTGGAGGAGGCCGGGCTGATTCACGGCTATCATGCGGATGTGAACGCCCGCGAGCTGGGGTTCGAGGTGCAGGTCTTTGCCATGGTGGGGCTGGAGAGCCAGGCCGAGGTGGAGCTGAGCGCCTTTGAGGAGAAGTGCCGCAGCTGGCCCCTGGTGCGCGAGTGCCACATGCTGAACGGCGAGGTGGATTTCATCCTGAAATGCGTCTCTCCGGATCTCAGCACCTTTCAAAGCTTCCTGACCAGCGAGCTGCTGACCACGCCGAACGTGGCCAGCGTCAAGACCTCGCTGGTGATCCGCGGCGCCAAGGATGAGCCGGGCGTGCCGTTTGAGGTGCTGGAGGAGCGGCTGGCCCGCGAGGCCTGAGCCAGCGCCGCGGCGCCCGCCCGCGGCGGCCTTTTCCGGGGCGGCGCCCGGGCCACTTGATCCAAGTCATTGACGCGAGGGGGAAACCCCGGATGCTGGTAGGGCGGGGCATGCCTTTTGATCGGTTTGACCCGGTCGTTGTTCCGCCGACTGGAGGTGTAACGATGGCAACTGTTCAGCAAATTCTTGATGCCAAGGGCGGCACCCTGCACACGCTTCCGCCGGAGGCCATGGTGGTCGACGCCTTGAAGCTGATGGCGGAGGAGGACGTGGGCTCCGTGCTGGTGATGTCCGGCGGCAAACTTGCCGGGATCTTCACCGAGCGGCATTATACCCGCAAGGTGTTCCTGGCTGGCAAAACCTCTCCGACGACGCCGCTTGCCGATGTGATGGCGACGGATTTCTACGGCGTCGAGCCGGGGCAGAGCGCCGAGGCCTGCATGGCGGTGATGGTGGAAAAGCATGTCCGCCATCTGCCGGTGCTGAAGGACGGCGAGCTGGCCGGGATCGTCTCGATCGGCGACCTGATGAAAAGCATCATCGACGAGGAGCAGTTCAATGCCAGCCAGCTGGTGCGCTATGTGCGCGGCATGAACTGAGCCTCAGCCCCTGCGGCGGCGGCGGTCAGGCCGCCGGCAGGGCGGTCACAGAAGGGGACCGCCCGCGCTGCCGCCCTGGCAGTCGGCGCGGGGATAGGCCAGCGGGCCAAAGTCCCTGATGCTGTCTGCGTGGGGGAACATGTTCAAAAACAAGGTTTTGATGGCATAACTGGCCAGCTTCAGCGCGTCCGGGCCGGGGTGGTAGGATTCAAACTCCAGCCCGCCGGCATTGATCACCGCATGGCGCGGCAGGCACAGGTGGTACATGTCCACCGGCGTCGGCGGCGCGGTTTCAAAGATGCTCATCCCGTCCTGAAACTCGGCAGCGGGCGTCAGCAGCGGGCCCTTGCCGCTGCCCTGCAGATGCGGCGGCGTGCGCAGCAGCCGGGCGGCGGGGCCGGCCACCAGGCTGGAGGCCGGTTTCTGCAGGCCCAGGCTGTCGGCCATGAAGCTGGTGAGGCGGTGGCTGCGGCCGCGGGTGCCGGACCGGGCCGGCAGCAGGCTGGTGCGGCCGATCCACACCAGCGGCTGGCTGCCGCCGCCGCTGGTCAGGATATCGTCGCCGGGCAGCAGATCCTCGACCGCGACCGGGCCGCTGGCGGTTTCCACCAGCGAGCCGCGGGAAAACGCGCAGAAGGCATCCTCGAACAGCGGCAGCGCCGGGGCGATGTGGCGGGTTTCCGAGATGCCGCCGCCAGGCAGCAGGCTGCAGACCTCATAGCGGCGCAGCTGCGGCTTGTTGGCCGCGCGCAGGACGGCCGGGTCCTGCAGGAATGCGGTGGCTTCGACGGCGTTGGCTGCAGCCCTTTGCAGCGACTGGGGGATGGTCATATGCGGACCTCTCCTTTCAAACTGCCCGTTTGCATCGGCCCCCACCGGCAACACAGACGCGCTTGAACGATATGTGTGTCTTGATTTGGCGGGAATTAATTCGAATTGTCAAAAAATCTGAAGCAAACTGGTTAACGTCTGGCCGGTCTGAAGCCGCTGCGCACGGGACCCGGCGGCTGGCCGGGTCCGGGGCTGGATGATTCGGCTGAGGAAGCGTCAAAGCTGGCGTGGTGTGTGCCAGACCGGCTGGGTGCCCCGGCGGCGGCCACGGGCTGGCGCGGATGCGCCAGTGTGAACCGCCGCCAAGGCACCCGTCCCCGGCGTTAAACCTGTTTCCGCTTGGGCGCCTGGCCGTCAGGCCGGCGCGCGGCGGCCCATGGCAGAACCACGGGTTCGCTGCTGGCGGAGCGGATAATGGAGGCAATGAAACGCTTGTTCATCTTCATGGTCGGTCTGTCCTTCGCCCGGCGGCACCGCCCTTCGGAGGGGCGGCGGCTGGTTATGCTTTTGTGATCTCTTTATGGGTAATCATTGCGCCGCAATTATGACCTGCGCGGGGCAATTTTGACGCCGCTGGAGCCGCCCCGGCGACCGGGTGCGGGGCCGGGAAACCGGGGCAGGGGGCTGGTTTTGTTCGGAAAATTCCGCGTGGCAGGGGCGTCCGGCGCGGCGGGTGACGGCAATTGCGGCAAAATTTCAAAAAATCTGCCGCAATCCGCCTGGTTAACGGGCTGTTAAAGCCGGATGCAGGAGATCAGGCGGCCGTAGTCGGCCTCCTTCGCGTGGGTGGCGCGGCGGTAGGAGTAGAACTTCTCCGGATCCGAATAGGTGCAGTGGCGGGTCCATTCCGCAGCACCGGCGCCAGCCTGGCGCAGCTTGTGCAGGCCCAGGCCCGGCAGGTCGAACAGGTAGCGGCCGCCGTCGCCATTGGCAAAGAAACGGGCGTAGGCCTCGTCCTGCATCATGAAGTCCTCAAAGAACTCCGGCCCCACTTCATAGGCGCGCTGAGAGATCGTCGGGCCGATCACCGCGGCGGTGTTTTCGCGCCGCGCGCCGAGGCCCTCCATGGCTTCCAGAGTGGCTTCCAGCACCCCGTCCAGGGTGCCGCGCCAGCCCGCATGGGCGGCGCCGATGACCCCCGCTTCGGGGTCGGAAAACAGCACCGGCTGGCAGTCGGCGGTCAGAATCGACAGCGCCAGGCCGGGCACATTGGTCACCATCGCATCGGCGTGCGGGCGGTCCTGCGAGGGTTCGGTGATGACGGCCACATCGGCGCTGTGGACCTGGTGCACCGCGCTCAGATGGTCTGCCGGCACGTCCATCGCTGCCGCCGCGCGGGCCCGGTTGATCTTGACCGCCTCGCGCTGATCGGTGGAGCCGAGGCCGCAGTTCAGCCCCTTGTAGATGCCCGAGGACGCGCCGCCCCTGCGGGTGAAGAACCCGTGCCGCACCGGGCCAAGCAGATCGGACGTGAGAATTTCAAGCGTCATGTGTTCAATCCCGGCGGAGGAGCGGCCTGCGAAGGATAGAGGCCGAGCACTTTGAACAGGTTTCCCATTTCCTCCGGATGCGTCAACCGCCGATGTGCGGCGATCAGGGTTTCCAGACCTTCGCCCTGCAGCGGCGCGGCGAGGGCGCGGGCGCGGTCGGTGATGCCGAGCCGTTCGAGGAATACCCCTTGGGGCGTAAGGCGGGTGAAGGCGCAACCGTTGGTTTTTGCGGCCATGGCCAGTGCCTCGAAATCCACATGGGCGGTGAGGTCGGCCTCTCCCGGCGTTTGCAGCGGGTCGGCGGGTTCATGCGCGCGCAAGGCCTGCAGGGTGTCCCCCAGCGCCCGCCAGTCGCCGTAATCCACGATCAGCGCGGCGCCGCCATGAGAGGCGATTCGGGTGGCGATGGCCGCGGTGACGGGGCCTGCGGGTTCGCACAGTTCGACCAGATCGCCGTCGCGGGTGTCCGCCAGCCGGTGGTCCAGCGCGGGCTGCGGCGCGGGCGGCGTGCGGCCGAAGCTGAGCGCGCCGTCCTTAAGGCCGATGCGCTTTTCGCTCCAGCCGCCGCCCGCGCGGAGGAACTGGCGGATGGGCAGGGCGTCGAAGAACTCATTGGCGATCAGGAACAGCGGCTGATCGGGCAGGTCCGCGGCGCTGTCCAGCCATTCGGGCGCATAGCCCTGCAGCGCCTTGGCCTGGGCTGCGCGCAGGGCGGGGGAGGCCTCGATCAGGCGGATCTGCATGGCGGCGTGGAAGCCGGGCACGCCGCGGGTGGCGCGCAGCAGGTCCGCCATCAGGGTGCCGCGGCCGGGGCCAAGCTCGGCCAGGGTGAAGGGGGCGGGCGATCCCTGATCCAGCCAGCTTTGCGCCAGGGCAAGGCCCAGCAGCTCGCCGAACATCTGGCTGATTTCCGGCGCGGTGGTGAAATCGCCCTGGGCGCCCAGCGGGTCGCGGGTGGTGTAATAGCCGTACTGCGGGTGCAGCAGGCAGTCGCCCATGTAGTCCGCGACGGACATCGGGCCGTCCGTCTGGATGCGCGCGGTGAGGTGATCCATCAGGCTCATGCGGGGCTCCGGGCGGTGTGGCGGGCGCGGATCAGGAAATAAAGGCCGATCGCTATCATCGGCAGCGACAGCGCCTGGCCCTGGGTCAGGCCGATGCCGCCGATGTGCCAGGCCAGCCCCAGCGGGTTGCCGGGGGTGACGAACTGCGCATCCGGCTGGCGGACAAATTCGACCAGGAACCGGGCCAGGCCGTAGCCCGCCAGGAACACCCCCAGCAGGCGGCCCGGGCTGTGGAAGGCGCCCCGCCGCCAGGCGAGGTACAGCAGCAGCGCGCCGAGGATCAGCCCTTCCAGAATGGCTTCATAGAGCTGGGAGGGGTGGCGGGCGCAGAGCTCACCCAGTGCCTGGCCGCAATCCTGCGCCGCCTGGCCGGGGAAGGCGACGCCCCAGGGCAGGTCCGTCGGGCGGCCCCACAGCTCTGCATTGATGAAATTCGCGAGCCGTCCCAGGAGCAGCCCCGGCGGCACCGTGTGGGCGACCAGGTCGGAGATCTGCAGTTTCGGGATGTTGTGGCGCGCGGCAAAAATCAGGGTGGCCAGCACCACGCCGATCAGCCCGCCGTGAAAGGCCATGCCGCCCTGCCAGATCTTCAGGATCTCCGCCGGGTTGGCCAGGTAATAGGCCGGCTGGTAGAACAGCACGAACCCCAGGCGCCCGCCCAGGATCACCCCGAGGATGATCCAGGTCAGCAGATCCTCCACCTGTTCGGGGCGCATCGGCGGCTGGTGCGCGGGCCACAGCGCGGGGCGGCGCAGCGCGGCCACCGCAAGGCGCCAGGCAATGACGATGCCGGCGATATAGGCCAGCGCGTACCAGCGCAGGGCAAATTCGAAGCTGCCGATGGCGATTGAGAAAATCTCGGGCGAAAGGTCGGGGAATTGGATCAAGGCCTGCATGTGCGACTGAATGCCTTTGCGGGTTAAGGGAAGTCAACGGCTTGCCGCCGCGGCTTTGCTTGCCCATATAGGGGACAACCTTGAGACGGAGAAGAACATGCAGACCCGCAACAAGATCCTGGACGATATTTCGCAGCTGATGACCAATGCGATGGGCGTGGCCCAGGGCGCCAAGGACGAAGCCGAGACCGCGATGAAGAGCATGATCGACCGCTGGCTGGCCGACCGTGACTTTGTCACCCGCGAGGAATTCGACGCGGTCCGGGCGATGGCCCAGAAGGCGCGCGAGGAGAACGAGGCGCTGAAGGCGCGGCTGGACGCGCTGGAGGCGAAAGACAAGGCCTGAGCCTTGGACCGGCGGGCAGGCTGCCCGCGCCCCGTGCTGAATTGAGGCCCGCTGCGGAGTGATCTGCGGCGGGCTTTGCTGTTGCAGCCTGTGCATGGCTGCCGTGCAAATATACAGGTCGCTTTCCGCCCGCCCGGTCGAAATCCGCGCAGCGGCGGCGGCACGGTCTGGTGCATGCTGCCTCTGCCGCTTGAAAAGGAGTCTGGCATGGTTGCGGTCTATTCGGTGCCCAATGCGTTCAGCACCCAGGAATGCGCGGAGATCATCCGCAAGACAGAGGAGGCGCCGGACAGCGAGGCGCGGCTGGTGGGGCAGACCCGCGACCACAACCTGCGCCGGGCCAGCGTGGTGTGGCTGGACGATGTGCCCGGCACCAGCTGGGTGATGGACCGGCTGATTTCGCTGGTGCGGCGGGCCAACAGGGAACGCTTCGGCTTTGACCTGCGCGAGTTTGCCGAAAGCCCGCAGACCGCCAGCTATGGCGCGGAGGAGGGCGGGCATTTCGCCTGGCACTCCGACATCGGCGACGGGCCGGTGGCGGGCAAGCGCAAGCTGACGCTGGTGGTGCAGCTGAGCAAGCCCGGGTCCTATGACGGCGGCGCGCTGGAGATCATGCCGGGCGCCCATGTGATCACCGCCAGCCGGGGGCAGGGCAGCTGCACGGTGTTTCCCAGCTTTCTGCTGCACCAGGTGACGCCGGTCACCCGCGGCACGCGCAAGTCGCTGACGGTCTGGGCGCACGGGCCCGCGTTCCGCTGAGCCTTCGGCCAGCTTGACAGGCACGCCGCCCGGCCTGCTGCCGCCCGGCGCCTTTCGCAGCACCGCAAGATATGGGTGGTCCGGGTGATATCTGCCAGTCATAAGAGGCTGACTGGCCCACAGCTGTCCCGCCGGCATTTAGGGGGCTGTGGATAGTTCATCCACAAGTTATTGCAGATATCCCCAAATAAAGGGTTGCCAGATCATAAATTCAGCCCCACCATATATAGTATGGGAGCGGGGATGCATCCCCGGCCCATAGCAGAAAAACCTAGCTATTGGGCGCTCTTTGCCCGGTAAGCCGGGCAATATTGAGAGGTGGCATCATGGCACTATCCGAGCTTCACCTGGAAGAAGACATCCATCCCATTGACATCGTCGAGACCTTGGCGTCGCACCATGACTGGGACTTTGACCGGGTTGGCGATGACCAGATCGCTATGTCGGTCGAAGGGCAGTGGCGCACCTATTCGCTGACGCTGGCCTGGTCGGGCTATGAGGAATGCCTGCGGCTGGTCTGCAGCTTTGAGATGGAGCCGCCGGAGGCGGAGCTGCCGCGGCTGTATGAGCTGATCAACCAGATGAACGACCAGTGCTGGGAAGGCTCCTTTACCTATTGGGCGGACCACAAGCTGATGCTGTTCCGCTACGGGCTGATGCTGTCCGGCGGCCAGATGGCCAGCCCGCAGCAGATCGACGCGATGCTGAACGCAGCCGTCGCCAATGCGGAGCGCTACTATCCGGCGATCCAGCTGGCGGTCTGGGGCAAGCGCAGCCCGCAGGAGGCGATGCAGGTCGCCATTGCAGAGGCTTACGGGCGGGCGTAAACCTTTCCCTGAACCTGAGATTTAGGGGAGGGGCTTACGATGGATATGCAGGAAATCGCTGCGCGCGGGCTGGTGCTGCTGGGCTGCGGCAAGATGGGATCGGCGATGCTGGCCGGATGGCTGGAGGGCGGATTGCCCGCTGCCTCGGTCTGGGTGATTGATCCGCACCCTTCGGACTGGCTGAAGGGGACCGGCGTCCACCTGAATGCGGAGCTGCCCGCGGCGCCGGGCATCGTGCTGATCGCGGTGAAGCCGCAGATGATGGGCGAGGCGCTGCCCACGCTGCAAAGCTACGGCAACGGCCAGACGCTGTTCATTTCGGTGGCGGCGGGCACCTCGATTGCGACATTCCAGGACATTCTGGGGGCCGAAACCCCGATCGTGCGGGCGATGCCGAACACGCCGGCCGCGGTCGGCCGGGGCATCACCGCGATCATCGGCAACGCCCATGCGGCGCCCAAGGATCTGGAGCGGGCCGAGGGGCTGCTGCAGGCCGTCGGGCAGACCGTGCGGCTGGAGAATGAGGGCCAGATGGATGCCGTCACCGGCGTCAGCGGTTCAGGCCCCGCTTATGTGTTCCACCTGATCGAGACATTGGCCGCCGCGGGCGAGGCGCAGGGGCTGCCGGCGGAGCTGGCGATGCAACTGGCCAAGGCAACTGTCGCGGGCGCCGGTGCGCTGGCGGAGGCGGCAGAGGACAGCCCCGGCCAGTTGCGCGTCAACGTGACCAGCCCCAATGGCACCACCCAGGCCGCGCTGGAGGTGCTGATGGATGAGCAGGACGGCTTCCCACCGCTGCTGAAGCGTGCGGTTGCGGCGGCAACGGACCGGTCCAAGGAGCTGTCGCGTGGCTGAGATTACTTTTGACGACTTCCTGAAGGTCGACGTCCGCGTCGGCGAAGTGGTCCGTGCGGAGCCGTTTCCCGAAGCGCGCAAGCCGGCAATCAAGCTGTGGGTCGATTTCGGGCCGGATATTGGCGTAAAAAAGAGCTCAGCGCAGATAACGGCGCATTACATGCCGGAAACGCTGGTGGGCAAGCAGGTTCTGGCCGTCGTAAACTTCCCGCCGCGGCAGATCGGCACGTTCATGTCAGAGATCCTGGTTCTGGGCCTGCCGGATGAAGACGGAGAAATATTCCTGGCGGGCCCCGACGGAAAGGTCCCGCTGGGCGGGAGGATGCACTGAGATGAAAATCTGGATTGCGCGGCCGATGACGGCAGCGGTCACGGCACGGGCGCGGGAGGCGTTTGGTGATCTGGAAATCCGTGAGACCAACGCGGTGATGAGCGAAGCGGAGATGCTGCGGGCGCTCAGCGACTTTGACATCGTGGTGCCAACGCTGGGCGACAAGTTCACGGCGGACATTTTTGCCAAGGCGGGCACGCCCCGCTGCAAGCTGCTGGCCAACTTCGGCGTCGGCTACAACCATATCGACGTCGAGGCCGCGCGGGCGGCGGGTGTCGAGGTGACCAACACGCCGGGCGCGGTCACTGATGCCACCGCGGATATCGCGATGACGCTGATCCTGATGTCGGCGCGCCGCGCCTCGGAAGGCGAGCGGATGCTGCGCAAAGGCGATTGGGAAGGCTGGCACCCGACCCAGATGCTGGGGCTGCACGCCACCGGCAAACGCGTCGGCATCGCCGGCATGGGCCGCATCGGCCAGGCGATTGCACGGCGCTGCCATTTTGGCTTTGGCATGGATGTGTCCTATGTGGCGCGTTCGGAGAAGGATCTGGATTTTCCGGCGGACCGGGCCGAAAGCCTGACCGCGATGGCGGGGCAGGTCGACTTTCTGGTGGTGGCGGTTCCGGGCGGGCCTGAGACCCATCATCTGATCAATGCAGAGGTGCTGAATGCGATGAAGCCCCACGCGCATCTGATCAACATTGCCCGCGGCGAAGTGGTGGAGGAGGCGGCGCTGATCGACGCGCTGCAGAACCGCCGCATCGGTGGGGCCGGGCTGGATGTCTATGAGTTCGAGCCCAAGGTGCCGCAGGCGCTGATTGATCTGGACAACGCCACCCTGCTGCCGCACCTGGGCACCGCCACAGAAGAAGTGCGCAGCAACATGGGCCATATGGCGCTCGACAACGTCGCGGCCTGTCTCGCGGGTGAGGCGCTGCCGAACCGGGTCTGACGCGGGCGGTCAGTCGTCCTTAGGCTCGTCGCGGCGGTGATCCCAAGCTGGGTCTTCCTTCTTGATCTTCCGGGTCATCCAGGCGCCTGCCGGCCAGGCTGAGACTGCGGCGATGGCGATGCAGACAGCGATGGACTGCCAGGAATAATAGCCAAGGGTGAAAGCGGCGATGATCAGGGCGCCTGCGATGCAGGCGCCTGCCAGGCTGGCCATGTGAAAGCGCAGCTTGCCGGCGAGCGGATCCCGTGCGGTCATGACGATCTCCTGTATAAAGGGCTTGTACAGGAGTGAAACGCAAACGGGGCAGGCCGGGTTCCGCACCTGCGGTCCTCTAGCGGCTGCCGACGGCCTCGCGCCAGTGGCGGCGGCAGAGCGACACGTAGGTTTCATTGCCGCCGATCTGGACCTGGTCGCCCTCGGTCATCACGCGGCCCTGGCCGTCCTGGCGGACCACCATGGTCGCCTTCTTGCCGCAATGGCAGATGGTGCGCACCTCGCGCATTTCATCCGCCAGCGCCAGCAGGGTGGCAGAGCCGGGAAACAGGTTGCCCTGGAAATCCACCCGCAGGCCGTAGGCGAGCACCGGCACCCGCAGGTCGTCGACAACGCGGGCCAGCTGCCAGACCTGCGCCGGTTGCAGAAACTGGGCCTCATCGACAAAAATGGCCGCCACCGGACCGCGCGCCAGGCGCTGCTCGATGCGCTGGTACAGGTCGTCGCCGGCGGCAAACATGTCGGCCTCTTCGCCGATGCCGATGCGCGAGGCGATCCGGCCCGCGCCGGCCCGGTCGTCCAGCTGCGCCGTCAGCAGGTAGGTGTCCATGCGGTTTTCGCGGTAATTGTGCGAGGCCTGCAGCAGCACCGTCGATTTGCCCGCGTTCATGGTGGAGTAGTTGAAATAGAGCTTGGCCATGGCGGCGGTTTACCCGCACCGCGGCGCCGGGAAAACCGGATTCGTGCAGGTGACCGCGCGGCAGCGGCAGGCGTGCATCAGCAGGGGATGGCCTCCCGGGGCTGACGTGGCCGGGGAGGAACAAAACCCCGTAAGATCAGCCAACGCCAAACTGCCCCGGAAGGCGCAAGTTCCGGGCAGACCAATTACCCTGATTGCAGGACGTCACTCACCCGTCCTGCCTTGCACTGGACAACAGATGCCAATTGCACCATGCCACTCGCTAAATCCCTGAAAACCTGAGGGATGGATAAGGTATCGCAATTGATCTACAACTCAGAAATGGGAAATTAACCAGTTCGTTCCCCATGGGGGCGGCGGGCAAGCCAGGTAGGATGTATATGGCTGAAATCGGGACGTATCTGAAGAAGCACACCGAAGCGCTGGTCAAGGATGTCGGCATCGAGGCGGCCTGCCAGATCACCGGCAAGTCAAAGGCGACGCTGGGGCGGTATTACTCCGACAATGCAGAACACGCGGACCGGTTCATGCCGGTGGATGCGGTGGCCAAGCTGGAAGGCGCGGCGTCGTATCCGCATGTGACGTCGGCGCTGGCGGACCTGAAGAACATCACCCTGTCTTATAACGGCAACGGCAGCGCCGGGGAAACCGGCCGCAGCGGCGGGGTGAATTCGGACGTGATTGCGCTGAGCCAGCGGTTTGCCCAGCTGATGAGCGAATACCAGGCGGCGATCGAGGACGGCATCATCACGGTGAACGAGGCCAAGCGGCTGCTGCGGGAAACCGTGCTGCTGCAGCAGGTTCTGCTGGATATGAAGCTGCATCTGGAAGAAGAAAGTGCCTGAGACCCTTGATCTGAGCGGCCTGCCAGCCGTTGCGGCAGGGGAGCTGCACCCGATTGACGTCGACGCGCTGGCCGCGCCCGGCGATCCGCGCCACCCGCCGCGCATCCTGCTGCTGTATGGCTCCCTCCGCGAGGTGAGCTATTCCCGCAAGGCGGCAGAGGAGGCGGCACGGGTGCTGCAGGCCCTGGGCTGCGAGACGCGGATTTTCGACCCGTCCGGCCTGCCGTTGCCCGACGATGCAGGCGCGGCGGAGCATCCCAAGGTGGCAGAGCTGCGCGATCTGGCGGTGTGGTCCGAGGGCATGGTCTGGTCCAGCCCGGAGCGCCACGGCGCGATGACCGGCATCATGAAGCTGCAGATCGACTGGCTGCCGCTGTCCTTGCAGGGCGGTATCCGCACCACCCAAGGCAAGACGCTGGCGGTGATGCAGGTCTCCGGCGGCTCGCAAAGCTTTAACGCAGTCAATCAGATGCGCATCCTGGGCCGCTGGATGCGGATGCTGACGATCCCGAACCAAAGCTCGATCCCCAAGGCCTGGCTGGAATTCAGCGAGGGCGAACGGCTGCCGGAAGGCCCGTTCTACCGCCGCTTGGTGGATGTGATGGAGGAGCTGGTGAAGTTCACCTGGCTGGTGCGGGGGCGCAAGGATTACCTGGTCGACCGCTACTCGGAACGGGTGGAAAGCGCCGAAGAAGTGCATAAGCGGGTGTCGCAGAAGTAACCCGGCGGGCCCGGACCCTGGCACGAATATTAAGGCCCCGGCAACGCTGCCGGGGCCTTTTCTTGTCTTAGATCAGCGGGATCAGCGGCACATCGCAGGCGGCCAGAAACAGAAGGGCGGTGGCAAGCAGGGGCAGCCGCATACGGGGCTCCTTTGAAGTATGTTACGGTTGCCGCAACCTTGCCCTGCGGCTGCAACCGCGGCAAGTGCCGCTGATTCTGTGCGGCGGGAATATGCGCGGGTTCTCAGGAAAACAGGGCGCGGCCCGCTGTTAAAGACTCGCGGCGCGCGGGAGCCTGCGTTTAGCCATTTGTTAAGGCTCATTTGTGCCGCATTTGGGCCGCGAAGTTACCACCGGGAGCGGAAAATGCGCGGAAACCGGGGAAATTGCTGCCGCATCTCCTAACGAAAACCGTAAGGTTTTCCAGTGATTTAAGGTGAATTTTCGGAAAACCGAGCGGGAGCGTTAAGAAAATAAGGGGTTTTGGCGGAGCGGGTGATGCACGCGGTGCGTGTCTTAATCTTTTGTTAATCCTGTCTCATTCTGCTCATCTTTCTGCCAGCGCGGCACCGCAGCAAGCCGCATTCCAGCCTCAGGACTCACCCACCATGGCGGTGTGGGAAAAAGGAGTGGGTCATGAGACGATTGCTAGGAATTGCCGCCGCTGTTCTGATGGGGCTGAGTGCCGGAGCTGCCGCCGCGGACGGGCGGCGGGCACCGGTGCAGTCGGTGCCGGGATGGGAGGCGGTAGGCCGCCTGAACATCGGCGGCCGTTCCATGTGCACCGCCAGCCTGATCGCGCCGGACATGGTGC
Source organism: Leisingera sp. G5_S3_59_S7 (assembly GCF_054968485.1). Classification (NCBI taxonomy): domain Bacteria; kingdom Pseudomonadati; phylum Pseudomonadota; class Alphaproteobacteria; order Rhodobacterales; family Roseobacteraceae; genus Leisingera; species Leisingera sp. G5_S3_59_S7. Next base: position 6,823 of record NZ_JBQKUH010000055.1, on the reverse strand, counting down.
TGACCGCGGCGCACTGCATGTATGACATCCGCACCGGCCGCGCGGTGGACCCGCGCAGTGTCCAGTTCGAGGCGGGCCTGAACGGCCGCCGGTCGAAGGCATCGCGCCGGGTGTCCAAGGTGGCGATCCACGCAGGCTACCAGCATGGCCGGACCGGCCAGTTCCAGACCGGCACCGATATTGCGGTGCTGCGGCTGGAGCGCCCGATCAGCGCCGATGTGGTGCGCCCGCTGGCGCTGGCTGCTGCGCCGGAGCGGGGCGCGCGGGTCGATGTGATGTCCTATTCCCACAGCAATGCCACCTCGCCGCGGCTGCAAACCGCCTGCCAGGTGCTGGTGGCCCGCCAGATGTCGCTGATCACCAGCTGCCGGGTCGAACTCGGGGCCTCCGGCTCGCCGGTGCTGCAGACCCGCCCGGGCCGCGCGCCGCGGCTGGTGTCTGTGATCTCCTCCAAGGCGCAGCTGGGCGGCAAGCGGGTGTCGCTGGCAGCCCCCCTGGGCCACGCGCTGCAAACGCTCATGCGGCAGGCGGGCTGACCGCTCCGCGCCCGCAGATACTCCGTTCCTGCTGACTGGCTGAGCCTCAGCATTAAACAGCCCCGGCCAGGTGCCGGGGCTGTTTCTGTCAGCTGTACGCCCGCGGCGCGGTCACTGGCTGGTCAGGCGCACGTCCTCCATCGGGTAGGCGAGGCTGTCCTGCGCCTCCCAGTTCAGATGGCAGCCTGCGCAGAAGCCTTGCTGGATCTTCATTTCCTTGCCGTTGGGCATCAGCGCGGCATAGAGCCAATCGCCGGCGTCCGGGGCTCCGCCTTCCTCTAGCTTTGTCATGATGAACAGCGGGCCGGGCACTGCCTTGCCGTCCTTGACTGCAAAGCTCTCCTTGGCGAGGACCGATCCGGCCGGCATTTCAACACCCTCTTCGGCAAACTTCAGATACTGTTCGGCGGCGGTATCATTGGCGAAGGTCTGCAGGAACCGCTCGCCGTGCGGGCCGGCCAGGGCGGGCCGGGTGGAGGTCACCTGCCAGGAGCGGAACTCTGCTGCGACCGGGTCGCCGTTTGCGGCATAGCCCTCGGCCATTCTGGCTTCGATGCAGTCGTAAAGTGCGGCGACGGCGTCAGCTTCAAGGTCCATCGGGTCGCCCTCCACAGTGCAGTCCTGGGCAAATGCGCCGATGGGGGCAAGGGCCAGAAGCCCTGCGGAAAATGTCACACGTAATGTCATGGCCTTTCTCCCTGGGTTGGAAGTTGCGGATCGTGTCGTGCTGTTCACGGTTGCACACTTCCGGGAGATGCAGCGGTCAATCCTCTACACGGCTGCGTGACGGCCGGGCGCTAAGGGCCGGGCGCGCAAAGAAAAAGCCCCGGACGGTGCCGGGGCTTTCCAAAAGGTCAGACGGGCTGCGCGCCGGGGCTTAGCCCTGCAAGCTCTTCACCTCGACGTCGCCTTCGGCCTGCGCTTTGATGGCGCGCGCGGCGGCGTTGGCGCCGGCGGCAGTGGTGAAGTAGGGGATTTTGTCATAGAGCGCGACAGAGCGCATTTCCTTGCTGTCCTCAACGGCTTGCGCGCCTTCGGTGGTGTTCATCAGCAGCTGGACGTCGCCGTCTTTCAGCATGTCGACCACGTGCGGGCGGCCCTCATAGACCTTGTTCACCAGCTCGCACGCCACGCCCTGGCCTTCCAGCCAGCTTTGGGTGCCGCGGGTGGCGACCAGGGTAAAGCCTTGTTCGACCAGGATCTGCGCCGCTTCCAGCATCAGTTTGCCCTTGTCGGCGTCCTTGATCGAGATGAAGGCGCGGCCCTTGGACGGCAGCACCATGCCAGCGCCCATCTGCGCCTTGAGGAAGGCGCGGGCAAAGGAGCGGTCCCAGCCCATCACTTCGCCGGTGGAGCGCATTTCCGGGCCGAGGATGGTGTCGACGCCCGGGAAGCGGGCGAACGGCAGCACCGCTTCTTTGACCGAGAACCAGGGCATGTCCGGGTCCGCCAGGGTCATCGGATCGGCGATCGGGGTGTCGACGTCATAGCCGGCATCCGGTCCGTAGGGCGGGCGCAGCGGGAAGTTCGACAGCGGCTCCCCGGCCATCACGCGGGCGGCGATGGAGGCGATGGCGCTGTCGGTGGCCTTGGCGACAAACGGCACGGTGCGCGACGCACGCGGGTTCACCTCGATCAGGAAGATCTCCTCTTCGCCGTCTTCATTGGCCTTGATCGCGAACTGCACGTTCATCAGGCCAACCACGTTCAGCGCCAGCGCCAGCGCGTTGGTCTGCGCCTTGATCTGGTCGATCACGTCCTTCTCAAGCGAGTAGGGCGGCAGCGAGCAGGCACTGTCGCCGGAGTGCACGCCGGCCTCCTCGATGTGCTGCATGATGCCGGTGACGTGCACGTCCTTGCCATCGCACAGCGCGTCCACGTCCAGCTCCACCGCGCCGGCCAAGTAGCTGTCGAGCAGCACCGGGCTGTCGCCGGACACCACCACCGCCTCGGCGATGTAGCGTTTCAGCTGGTCCATGTCGCGGACGATTTCCATCGCCCGGCCGCCCAGCACGTAGGACGGGCGGATCACCAGCGGGAAGCCGATGTCCTCGGCAATGGCCAGCGCCTGTTCCCCGGTGGAGGCGATGCCGTTCTTGGGCTGCTTCAGGCCCAGCTTGGTGACCAGCGCCTGGAACCGCTCGCGGTCCTCGGCCAGGTCGATGGCGTCGGGGGAGGTGCCCAGGATCGGGATGCCCTCTTCCTCCAGCGCGTTCGCCAGCTTCAGCGGGGTCTGGCCGCCGAACTGCACGATGACGCCGTGCAGGGTGCCGTTGTCCTGCTCCACCCGCAGGATTTCCATCACGTGCTCGAACGTCAGCGGTTCGAAATACAACCGGTCCGAGGTGTCATAGTCGGTCGACACAGTCTCGGGGTTGCAGTTGATCATGATGGTTTCATAGCCCGCGTCGGTCAGCGCAAAGCAGGCGTGGCAGCAGCAGTAGTCGAACTCGATCCCCTGGCCGATCCGGTTGGGGCCGCCGCCGAGGATGACGACTTTCTTCTTGTCCGAGGGGCGTGCTTCGCATTCGACATCGCCAAAGGCGGGCGACTCATAGGTCGAATACATGTAGGGGGTCTGCGCCTCGAACTCGGCGGCGCAGGTGTCGATCCGCTTGAACACGGCGTTGACGCCCGCGGCGCGGCGGGCCTTGCGGACGTCTGCTTCCTTTTGGCCGGTCAGCTTGGCCAGGCGGGCGTCGGTGAAGCCCAGCATCTTGAGCGCGCGCAGGCCCGCCTCATCAGACGGCAGGCCGCCTTCGCGGATTTCCGCTTCGGCCTCGACGATCTCGCGGATGCGGGCCAGGAACCAGGGGTCGAACTTGGTGACGGCCTGGATTTCGTCATCAGACAGGCCGTGGCGCATCGCCTGGGCGATGGTGCGCATCCGGTCGGGGGTCTGCTGGCCGATCGCCTTGATCACCGCGGCGGTGTCGCCTGCGGGCTCCCAAGCATCGGCGCCGACGCCATCAATCGCGACCTCGTCAAAGCCGGTGAGACCCGATTCCATCGAGGCCAGCGCCTTTTGCAGCGATTCATGGATGGTGCGGCCGATGGCCATCGCCTCACCCACAGACTTCATCGCGGTGGTCAGGTGCGGCTCGGAGCCCGGGAATTTCTCAAACGCGAATTTCGGGATCTTGGTGACGACATAGTCGATGGTAGGCTCAAACGACGCAGGCGTCACCTTGGTGATGTCGTTGTCCAGCTCGTCCAGGGTGTAGCCCACTGCCAGCTTGGCCGCGATCTTGGCAATCGGGAAGCCGGTCGCCTTGGAGGCCAGCGCGGAGGAGCGCGACACCCGCGGGTTCATCTCGATCACCACCATGCGGCCATCTGCCGGGTTCACCGCCCATTGCACGTTGGAGCCGCCGGTCTCGACCCCGATCTCGCGCAGCACGTTGATCGAGTGGGTGCGCATGATCTGGTATTCTTTGTCCGTGAGCGTCAGCGCCGGCGCCACGGTGATCGAGTCGCCGGTGTGCACGCCCATCGGGTCGACGTTTTCGATGGAGCAGACGATGATCGCGTTGTCCGCTTTGTCGCGGACCACTTCCATCTCGTATTCCTTCCAGCCCAGCAGGGACTCATCCACCAGGATCTGGTTCACCGGCGAGGCATCCATGCCGGAGCGGCAGAAGTGGATGTAGTCGTCGCGGTTGTAGGCGACGCCGCCGCCGGTGCCGCCGAGGGTGAAGGCCGGGCGGATGATCGCAGGCAGGCCGATTTCATCCAGCGCTTCCAGTGCGATGCGGACGCCTTCCTCCAGGTCGGCGGTGCCGTTTTCGCGCTTGGGCGCGGTGACGATGGTGGCCTTGGGGTTTTCGATGCCCAGGCGGTCCATCGCTTCGCGGAACAGCTTGCGGTCTTCTGCCATCTCAATGGCGTCGCGCTTGGCGCCGATCATCTCAACGCCGAATTTCTCCAGCACGCCCATCTCTTCCAGCGCCAGCGAGGTGTTGAGGCCTGTCTGCCCGCCCATGGTGGGCAGCAGTGCGTCGGGGCGCTCTTTCTCGATGATCTTGGCGACAACCTCAGGCGTGATCGGCTCGATATAGGTGGCGTCGGCCAGGCCCGGGTCGGTCATGATGGTGGCCGGGTTGGAGTTCACCAGGATGACCCGGTAGCCTTCTTCGCGTAAGGCTTTACAGGCCTGGGCGCCGGAGTAGTCGAACTCGCAGGCCTGCCCGATGACGATCGGACCAGCTCCGATGATCATGATCGACTGGATGTCGGTTCTTTTAGGCATGGCCATATTCCTTTGATTGACGCGCGGGCAGCTTTGAATCAGGGGCGCTGGCGTGCGCCCAAATTGTCCTGCGTTATAGGGACCGCGCCGAAAGGTTCAAGGGGGATCGGAAACGGATTTGAAAATGCCGCATACACCCCTTTTGTTCGCATAGCGAACAGATATATGTGGGCTCAAGACCTTGGGGAGTCAGTTCCGGTGCGGATTCGCTTTGATCAGGGGCCCAAGGGGGCCGGCACATGTTTCGACCAGCCGCTGCGGGTGATCCGCGCGGACGGGCCGGAGGACGTGCCCCCCGCGCTGGCGGCGCTGGATGCGGCGCGCGCCGGGGGGCATTGGCTGGCGGGTTATGCATCCTATGAGCTGGGTTATGCGCTGGAGCCGAAGCTGGCGGGGCGGATGCCCGCGCGGCGGCGGCTGCCGCTGATCTGCTTTGGGGTTTATGAGGAACCGTCCCGGTTTGCCACTGAGGGCAGCGCCCGACCCTGGGCGGGTGCGAAGCGCCCTCCCGTGGGGAGGGTCGGGCGCTGCCCGGCCTGCCGGCCGGGCGAAGGCGGGTTGGGCGACTTGAAGCCCCGCTGGACCTATGACCGCTACGCCGAAGCCTTCGCCGAGGTAAACCGCAATATCGGCAAGGGCGACATCTATCAGGCGAACCTGACCTTCCCGATTGATGCGTACGCCTATGGCACCGCCGAAGAGCTCTATGCCGCACTGCAAGCAAAGCAGGCGGTCGGCTACGGCGCAATGGTCCAGCAGGACGGCCTGCCGGACCTGTTGTCGCGCTCGCCTGAGCTGTTCTTCCGCACCGGCGCGGACGGCGTGATCGAGACCCGCCCGATGAAGGGCACCCAGCCGCGCAGCGACGATCCGGTGGAGGACGCCCGCCGCCGCGACTTCCTGCGCCGGGACGAGAAGAACCGCGCCGAAAACCTGATGATCGTCGACCTTCTGCGCAATGACATCAGCCGCGTGGCGCAGACCGGCTCGGTGCATGTGCCGGAGCTGTTTGCGGTGGAGAGTTACGCCACCGTGCATCAGATGGTGTCGCTGGTGCGGGCAAAATTGCGGCCCGATGCGGGGCTGGCGGATATCTTCGCGGCACTGTTCCCCTGCGGCTCGATCACCGGTGCGCCAAAAATCCGGTCGATGGAGATCCTGGCGGAGCTGGAGCCCTGGGCGCGCGACATCTATTGCGGGACCATCGGCTGGGCGGCGCCGGACGGCGCGTCGGAGTTCAACGTGGCGATCCGCACGCTGATGCTGGAAGAGGGCCGCGCGACGCTCAACGTGGGCGGCGGCGTGGTCTGGGACAGCACCGCGGAATCGGAATATGAGGAAGCGCTATGGAAAGCCCGGTTTGCCCGCGTGACGCCCTCCAGAACGATCCCGCTTTCCGCCTGATCGAAACGCTGGGCTGGCACCCGGGCGCGGGGTTCCGGCATCTAAAGGCGCATCTGGCCCGGATGGGGCGCAGCGCTGCGGTGTTCGGGATCCCGTTCGATCCGGAGCAGGCAGAGGCGGTTTTGGCAGAAGCTGCCGGCGACGCTCCGCTGCGCTGCCGTCTGACGCTGGATGCGGACGGGCAGCTTGATCTGACGACGGCCCCGCTGGGCAGCAGCCCCGCACAGTGGCGGCTGGGCCTTGCGCAGACCCGGCTGAACGCTGATGATCTCTGGCTGCAGCACAAGACCACCCGCCGTGCGTTCTATGACGCGGCCCGGGCAGAGCTGCCGGAGGGCGTGGAGGAACTGCTGTTCCTGAACCAGCGCGGCGAGCTGTGCGAGGGCACCATCACCAATCTTTTCCTGACCCGCGCAGACGGGCAGGTGGTGACACCGCCGCTGAGCTGCGGCCTGCTGCCGGGCATATTGCGGCAGGTGATGCTGGAGACCGGCAAATGCCAGGAGCAGGTGCTGAGGGTGCAGGACCTGCGCGATGCGAGGGCCATCCATATGGGCAACTCCCTGCGCGGGCTGATCCTGGCACGGCTGGTGTAGGGCCCGGCTGATGTAACGGCGGAGCGCTCCCGCGGACG
>NZ_JBQKUH010000054.1:0-29350 GCF_054968485.1 Leisingera sp. G5_S3_59_S7 | reverse complement strand
TGGTGATCTTCATCACCTTCTGGATCGCCTTCAGCTCGTCCATCTCATCCGGCGAGCAGAACGCGATGGCGGCGCCATCTTTGCCTGCGCGCGCGGTGCGGCCGATGCGGTGCACATAGGCGTCGGGCACATTGGGCAGCTCGTAGTTGTAGACGTGCTTGACGTCCGGGATATCCAGGCCGCGGGCGGCCACATCGGTGGCAACCAGCACCTTGATATCGCCCGATTTAAACGCGGCGAGGGCGCGCTCACGCTGGCCCTGGGATTTGTTGCCGTGGATGGCGGCGGCGGCAAAGCCTGCCTTGTCCAGCACCTTCATCAGCTTTTCCATGCCGTATTTGGTGCGGCCGAAGACCAGCGCGCGCTCGTCCTTGTGGTCTGCCAGCAGTTCCTTCAGCAGGCTCAGCTTTTCGGCCTTGGCGATGAAGTGCACCGACTGGGTGACCTTGTCGGCAGCCTTGCCCGGGGGCGAAACCTCGATCCGGACCGGGCTTTGCAGGTAGGAGTTGGCGATCTCGTTCATCTGCTTGGGCATGGTGGCCGAGAACAGCATGGTCTGGCGCTCGGTCGGCAGCAGCGCCGCGATCTTGCGCAGGGTGTGGATGAAGCCGAGGTCCAGCATCTGGTCGGCCTCGTCCAGCACCAGGAAGTCGCAGGACCCAAGGTCCAGCGCGCCGCGGTCGAGGATGTCGATCAGGCGGCCCGGGGTGGCGACCAGGATGTCAGTGCCCTTGGCAATGCGAGCGATCTGCGGGTTGATGGAGACGCCGCCGACCACCAGGCCGACCTTCATCGGCGTGTTTTCGGTCAGGCCCTTCAGGGTATCGGCGATCTGATTGGCCAGCTCACGGGTGGGGGCCAGCACCAGGCCGCGCACGGTGTTGGCGGCGGGCTTGCGGCCGTATTGCATCATCTGTGCGATCAGCGGCACGCCGAAGGCCGCGGTTTTGCCGGTGCCGGTCTGCGCCAGCCCCAGCACGTCCTTGCCGTTCAAGGCATGCGGAATGGCGCGCGCCTGGATCGGTGTGGGATCGTTCAGGCCCATGTCCTGGAGACGGGCGAGGAGCTTTTCAGGAAGCCCCATGGTCGAAAATTCAGTCACGTATCGTCCTTTCACGGCCCTGCACGCAGCACGGGCCGGATCCGCTGTTGCACAGCGGTGTCTTGCGGGGCAGGGACCTCGGGCGCGCGCTGGCCGGATGCCAGGCCGCTGGCCTCTGCAATCCCCACGCGTGATTTTGGGAATGGCGGCATATCACTAGACCCCGGGTGTTCTGTCACGCACATGCGGTGCGGCCGGTCTTGGTCTCTGCTCACGCGGCAGGGAGGGATGCCTGAAAGCCAAATGGCTGTGGATAAGCCTTTTGTCAACTGCTGATGCAAATGAAAAGCCGGTTTTCGGCGCAGTTTGCATCCGTTAAAGAGGAAGCCCAGAAAACCGTGAGGACGGATATGCGAAAGACGATTATCGCCCGCTGCGAGGCCAAGGGGCTGCGCATGACCGGCCAGCGCCGGGTGATTGCCCAGGTGCTGCAGGACAGCGATGATCACCCGGACGTTGAGGAGCTGTATGCCCGGGCCAGCGCGATGGACGCAGGCATTTCGATCGCCACCGTCTACCGCACCGTGAAGCTGTTCGAGGAGGCGGGCATTCTGGAACGGCTGGAGTTCGGCGACGGCCGCGCGCGGTACGAGGACGCCGAGCGCGAGCATCACGACCACCTGATCGACATGAACACCGGCGAGGTGATCGAGTTCTGCGACCCGGAGATCGAGGAGCTGCAGGAGCGGATCGCCCGCAAGCTGGGCTATGAGCTGCGCGGCCACAAGCTGGAGCTTTACGGGGTGCCGCGCAAGGCGGATTGAGCCGGCGCAGCCGTATTCCGGCATGGAAAACGGCCAGGAAAGCGCGTGTTTTCCGGGCCGGGATTCCGGGAAAATTCCGGGTGCGCTTGCGGCTGGCAGAGCGCCGTGTATCACGAAGATTGATATATAGGCTCACGTCCTTTCATGGGCCGGCGTCGGAAACGGAGTTGTCCGGGACCAAGTGCTGATGTCATTTGCCCGGATGGTCTGGCCTGCTGCCGGTCCGCAAAACGGGACGTGCGAACATGAACAACCTGCAAGGCATTCTGCTGGTCATTGCCTCAATGGCTTTCTTCACGCTTGAGGACATGTTCATCAAGCAGCTGTCGGGCACATTGCCGGTCGGGCAGATCCTGATCTGCCTGGGTATCGGCAGCGGGCTGGTCTTTGCGGTGATGGCGCGGATGCAAGGGCACAACCTGTTTGCGCCGCGCTGCTGGCGGCTGCGGCCCGTGTTGCGGGCATCGACTGAGGCGGTGTCGGCGATGGGGTTTGCCTCGGCGCTGGCGCTGGTCGATATTTCAGTGGTGGCGGCGGTTTTTCAGGCAACGCCGCTGGTGATCACCATGGGCGCGGCGCTCTTTCTGGGGGAGCAGGTGGGCTGGCGGCGCTGGCTGGCGATCTGCGTGGGCTTTGCCGGCGTCTTGCTGATCATCCGGCCGGGGCTGGACAGTTTCGAACCGGCGGCCCTGCTGGTTGTGATCGCGGTGCTGGGCGTTGCCGCGCGGGATCTGATGACGCGGGTGATGGACAGTGCGGTGCCGTCCACCGTTGTCAGCTTTCAGGCGTTCCTGTCGGTCATTCCGGCCGGGCTGCTGCTGCTGGCCTTCACCCCTGGCGAGGCGCAGGTGATGGCGCAGAATGAATACCTGATGATGGCAGGCGGAGTGCTTTTCGGGGTGCTGGGCTATTACGGGATCGTCACCGCGATGCGGGTGGGGGATGCCTCGGCGGTGACGCCGTTCCGCTATACCCGGCTGCTGTTTTCGATCCTGGCGGGCGTTCTGGTCTTTGGCGAGCGGCCCGATGCGCTGACGCTGACGGGGGCTGCGCTGATTATCGGCTCGGGGCTTTACACCTTTGTGCGCGAGCAGCGGCTGGCGCGGCGGGCGCGCCGCGCAGCAGCGGCTGCGGCCTGACGTCCCGGCTGGCAGAAATCCTCCGCCCTGTTGGCGCAAACAGCGTTTTGTTAGCCCTAACCTGCCGGATTTAGGCGTGTTAGCGATAACGATCATGGTTTACATTTCCGCCGCGGCTGGTATGACGCTGGCAGCAAAACGCGCCGCTTTCAGGCACCACACAAGGATGGACAGATGAGCACCATTATCGACATTCACGCCCGTGAGATCCTCGACAGCCGGGGCAACCCGACGGTTGAGGTCGACGTGATCCTGGAAGACGGCACCATGGGCCGTGCCGCCGTGCCCTCGGGTGCTTCGACCGGCGCCTATGAGGCGGTGGAGAAGCGCGACGGCGACAAGTCCCGTTACATGGGCAAGGGCGTGCTGGAAGCGGTTGCCGCTGTGAACGGCGAGATCGCTGAAGAGCTGGTCGGCTTTGACGCGACTGAGCAGGTTGCGGTTGACCAGGCGATGATCGAGCTGGACGGCACCGAGAACAAGGGCCGGCTGGGCGCCAACGCGATCCTGGGCGTGTCGATGGCGGTGGCCAAGGCAGCGGCGGATTTCACCACCCAGCCGCTTTACCGCTATATCGGCGGTACCTCGGCGCGGGTTCTGCCGGTGCCGATGATGAACATCATCAACGGCGGCGAACATGCCGACAACCCGATCGACATTCAGGAATTCATGATCATGCCGGTGGCTGCGGACAACATCCGCGAAGCGGTGCGCATGGGCTCTGAGGTGTTCCACACCCTGAAGAAAGAGCTGTCGGCGGCGGGCCTGTCGACCGGGATCGGCGATGAGGGCGGCTTTGCCCCGAACATCGCCTCTACCCGGGAAGCGCTGGATTTTGTTCTGAAATCCATCGAAAAGGCGGGCTACAAGCCGGGCGAGGAAATCTACCTGGCGCTCGATTGCGCGGCCACCGAATACTATAAGGACGGCAAATACGTTCTGTCCGGTGAAGGCAAGACCCTGTCGTCCGAGGAGAACGTTGCCTATCTGGCGGCGCTGGTGAACGACTACCCGATCATCTCGATCGAGGACGGCATGTCCGAGGATGACTGGGACGGCTGGAAGGCGCTGACCCAGGAGATCGGCGACAAGGTGCAGCTGGTGGGTGACGACCTGTTCGTGACCAACCCGGCGCGTCTGGCCGAGGGCATTGAGCGCGGCTGCGCCAACTCGATGCTGGTGAAGGTGAACCAGATCGGCTCCCTGACTGAGACGCTGAAGGCGGTCGATATGGCGCACCGCGCGCGGTACACCAACGTGATGTCGCACCGCTCGGGCGAGACTGAGGACGCGACCATCGCCGATCTGGCGGTGGCCACCAACTGCGGTCAGATCAAGACCGGCTCGCTGGCGCGCTCCGACCGGCTCGCGAAGTACAACCAGCTGATCCGGATCGAGGAAATGCTGGGCGAAGTGGCTGAATACGCGGGCCGTTCGATCCTTAAGTAAAAAAGCGCCACATTTGGACGCCGAAAAGCGCCCCGAACCTTTGTTCGGGGCATTTTTTGTGGCAGCCGAACGTGTCTGCTGAAGGTCTTCCACAGCGGTGGCTCCGGCTTCCCTCAAGCAGCGCCGCATCGCAGGCAGCGGGCCGGGCAAAACCATGGCCGGGCCTTAACACGCATCAAGGCCCGAGGTGCCGGAAACGGGCATTCTGTACCCGCATCACCATGAACGCAGGAGCCTGGAATGACCCCCGTCCGCCTTATTATGCTTGCCCTTATGTCTCTGCCGCTGCTGCTTGCAGCCTGTAACGAGCCCGGTACCTATCCCGTCAGCGGTGAGGAGTGCGGGCCCGATGATCCGGTGCTGGAGCTTGATGCAAGCGATTGCCCGGCGGGCGCGGCGGTCTGAGCTGACTTCGCCGCTGTCCGGTCGGCGCCGGGGCCAACGGCCGGACGGCCGGGGAAGGCGGCGATCCGTGGAAATCATGCTTTCGTCCAGATTTTATCTTCCGGAAGTTGCATGTGTGGCCCGGATCACAGACGCTCACGCAGGCGTTACGTTATGGTGATCCTACGCGGTGCGAAGGCGTCGCGGGAAAGGGGATCAGGCCATGAAGACGCGAATTCTGCGCACGGTGGCAATCTGTGCAATTCTTTCAGGGCTTTTGGGGTGCAGCGGGCCGGGGACCTATCCGTTCAGCGGGCAGACCGCCTCAGCGGACGATCCTGTCAAGCGGCTGAACCTTGGCGCGGAACTGCGCTGATACCGGGAATTCTTATACCGGGAATGCGGCCTGACGTCAGGCCGCGTCCTGAGATCTGGCGCCCTGGCGGGGGAGGGCGCCAGATCAAATTATCTTAACACGGGGCAGTGTAATAGGTGCCGTCGCCACGGGAGTAGGCGCACTGCTGGGTCTGGTTGTTTTGCGCAACCAGAGTGCCGGCCGCAGCGCCGCCGAGGGCCGCGATCAGGCGCCAGTCGTCGTCGGCCTTGAGCGCATCAGCAGCGATCAGACCGGCGGCGGCGCCGCCTGCCACTCCGGCAACGGTGCGCTGTTCCGGGGTCAGGTTGGTGCAGGCGCCCAGGCCCAGTACGGCGCTGCTTGCGAGAGCAGGGATCCAGCGGAAAGTCATATTCTTCCTCCATTTTCTTTGGTCCGGACGGCCGGCTTCAGGGCCGCGGATGGCACTATAACTCCGGCCGCTTCCAGATGGTTCCGCTTTGTTGTGTCATTTTCCGGCTGCGGCGCTGTTCCGCCCGTGCCGTTTCCCGCGGCGGCGAGCTTCCGCCGCGGGGCCGGCTGTGAGCGCTACAGGCTTTTGGTCATCAGAATGTAATTCTTGCGCGGCTGGAACCGGGTGCGCAGATAAAGCCGCTGGGCGGTCTCGTTGTCCCGGTCGACCTCCAGGTGCAGTGCGCGCACGCCTGCCTCGGCCAGCGATTTCGGCAGTTCGGTCAGCACTTCGGTGGCGACGCCGCGGCCGCGCACGGCGGGGCGGATGTACAGCTCATCGACAAACCCGTCCATGCCGCCGAACTCCACCGACCAGCCGAAGGTGATCACGATATAGCCAATCGGCGCGCGGGTGGGTCCGATCAGGTAGACGGCGCCATAGGGGTGGCCGTTCAGCAGCGGTTCGATCCCGGCGCGGCGGTGCTCGTCGCTGCTCTCCAGGCCGGATTCGGTGTGAAAGGCGGCGACCAGCGCCAGCACGGTGTCCAGGTGTTCGGGCTTGGCGAGATGCAGGGCGGCGCTCATAGGAGGGCGAGCCTTTCGGTCAGAAGTTTGAAGAAGCCGTCCGCATCGGCATCACCGATGAACAGGGCGTTGGGTTTGCGGTCCGTGACACCCCACCAGTCTGCGACGGTCATGCCAAGAGTGAGCGCGGAGGCGGTTTCGATTTCCACATTCACATGGCGGCCGGAGAAGAGTTCAGGCTTGAGCAGCCAGGCGATGACGCAGGGATCATGCAGCGGGCCGCCTCCAGAGCCGTATTTCGCAACATCGAAGCGCTCGAAGAAGTCGAGCATTTCGGCGGTGAAATGGCCGACGCGGGTACCGAGGGCGCGGATCGCCTCGACGCGGGGCTTGGTGGCCAGCACCTTATGCGTCACATCGAGCGGCATCACGGTGATCGGCGCGCCGGATCTGAACACGATTTCAGCGGCTTCCGGGTCGGCGTAGATGTTGAATTCCGCTGCCGGGGTGATGTTGCCCACCTCGAAATAGGCGCCGCCCATCATCACGAGTTCCTGCACCCGTTCTATGATGTCGGGCGCGGTATTGAAGGCGGCGGCGATATTGGTGAGCGGACCCAGGGTGCACAGTGTGACAGTTCCCGAAGGCTCGCTGCGCAGGGTCTCGATAATGAAGTCGACGCCGTGGCCTTCGGCCAGCGGCATTTGCGGCTCCCACAGTTCGGGCCCGTCGAGGCCGGTCTGGCCGTGCACATGCTCAGCGGTAATCAGCGGCCGGGCGAGCGGCGCCCTGCTGCCGGCATAGACCGGCACGTCCGTTTTGCCTGCCGCCTCGCAGGTGATGCGGGCGTTTTTGCTGGTGAGCGGCAGCGGCACGTTGCCCGCGACGCAGGTGATGCCGAGCAGGTCCAGCTGGTCCGGGCTGGCCAGCGCCAGCAAAATGGCCACGGCATCATCCTGGCCCGGGTCGGTGTCGATGATGATTTTCCTGGCGCTCATTGCGGTCTCCGTAAGTCGTGAGCCACGAGACTACGCGCAGTCCGGCCGGGATTGAACCGCCGACTGGCGGGGCAGTGCGAAATTCCGGAGATTTTCTGTGATAGAAATTCGCGGCCTGCCCGGCAGGCCGCGGGAGATTGAGTATTTGGAGAAAGATGAAGCAGAAGGAACGCGCTCAGGCGCGCTCGTCAGCTTTCACTTCGTCCCAGAGCGCATCCATTTCGGCCAGGTCGCTGTCCTCCGGGCGCTTGCCGCGGGCGGCGAGCTTGGCTTCGACGCCCTCAAACCGGCGGGTGAATTTGGCGTTGGCGGCGCGCAAGGCGGCTTCGGGTTCAACACCCAGGTGGCGGCCCAGGTTGGCCATCACAAACAGCAGGTCGCCGAATTCCTCCTCGACCTCCGCTTGGGAGAGGGTGTCGCGGGCCTCGACCAGTTCGGCGCATTCTTCGGTGATCTTGGCGATGACATTGTCTGCCGAGGGCCAGTCAAAGCCGACGCGGGCGGCGCGTTTCTGCAGCTTGTAGGCGCGCAGCAGGGCAGGCAGGCCGACGGCGACCCCGTCCAGCGTGCCTTTCTGTGCCTTGCCTGCGCGCTCTGCGGCCTTGATCGCCTCCCAGTCGCGGGTCTGCTGTTCGGCGGATTTCTCGCGGCTTTCGCCGCCAAACACATGCGGGTGGCGGGAGACCATCTTGTCCGACATCGTCCTGACCACGTCCTGGAAGGTAAAGTGGCCCGCCTCCTGAGCCATCTGCGCGTGAAAGACGGATTGGAACAACAGATCGCCCAGTTCGCCCTTCAGCTCATCCCAGGCTTCGCGCTCAATCGCGTCGGCAACTTCGTAAGCCTCTTCAATGGTATAGGGGGCGATGCTGGCGAAATCCTGTTCGATGTCCCAAGGGCAGCCTGTCTGCGGATTGCGCAGGCGCGCCATGATCTCCAGGAGCCTTTCAATGCCCGCGGTTTCGTCGTGGATCAGGTCTGTTTCTTGCATTGCGGCTGCTCTTGTTCCGGTGTCAGATGCATCATCCCGAGTCTGGAGCAGGAGTCCACCCCGATGCCCGTTGTGAACCGTATCGCCGATTACGCCGAGGAGATGAAGGCCTGGCGGCGGCATCTGCACCAGATCCCGGAGCTGGCGCTGTACCTGCCCAAGACCGCCGCCTTTGTGGCGGAGCGGCTGCGGGAGTTCGGCGTGGATGAGCTGCACGAAGGCATCGCGCAAACCGGGATGGTGGCGATCATCAACGGGCAAGGCGAGGGGCCGACCGTCGGGTTGCGGGCGGATATGGACGCGTTGCCGATCCCGGAGGAGACCGGAGTGGAGTATGTCTCGGGCCATGAAGGCAACATGCACGCCTGCGGCCATGACGGGCATACCGCGATGCTGCTGGGCGCAGCGAAATACCTGGCAGAGACGCGCAACTTCAAGGGCCGGGTGGCACTGATCTTCCAGCCCGCGGAGGAGGCGATTGGCGGAGCGCGCATCATGGTCGAGGAAGGCATCATGGAGCGTTTTGAAATCGGCGAGGTTTATGCGCTGCACAATGCGCCGGGCCTGCCTGTGGGGCACTTCCTGACCACGCCGGGCGCGCTGATGGCGGCAGTGGACACGTTCCACATCCATATCCAGGGGCTTGGCGGCCACGGCGCCATGCCGCAAGAAACCCGCGATCCGGTGATGGCGGCCTGCGGTATTGCCCAGGCGATCCAGACGATTGTCTCGCGCAACCATCACACGCTGGAGGATCTGGTGGTCTCTGTCACGCAGATCCACACCGGCAGCACTGACAACGTGATCCCCGACACCGCCTATATCAACGGGACCGTGCGCACCTTCAAGCCGGGGGTGCAGCAGATGGTGATGCGTCGGATGAAGGAGATCGTCGCGGGGCAGGCGGCCAGCTATGGCGTCGAGGCGGAGCTGGATTATGAAATCGGCTATCCGGCCACGTTCAACGACACGGAAAAAACCGCCTTTGCCGTGGATGTGGCCAAGGAAATCTCGGGCGAGGCCAATGTCGAGCCGGACGGCGGGCGAGAGATGGGGGCGGAGGATTTCGCCTATATGCTGCAGGCGCGGCCCGGATCCTACCTGTTCCTGGGCCAAGGGGACTCTGCCGGGCTGCATCATCCGAAATATGACTTCAACGATGACATCGCGCCAGTGGGGGCGTCCTTCTTTGCCCGGCTGGTGGAGCGGGCGCTGCCGGTCAGCGGGTAAATCCCCGGCAGATGACAGAGACCTGCAAAGCCGGTATTTGATCAAAATCTGAAACCGCACAACAGGGACGCACCGCCATGGCACTGGAAGACGCAAAGCACATGATCGACCACGCCTTCACCCGCGAGGATCTGAAGGGGTTGAGTTTCGAGATCACCTTTGGCGGGGCGACATCCTTTCTGCGCCGCAAATACACCAAGGATCTGACCGGCGTGGATATTGCCGTGACCGGTGTGCCCTTTGACCAGGCGGTGACCAACCGCCCCGGTACCCGGCTGGGACCGCGGGCGATCCGTGAGGCCTCTGCCCTGCAAAGCCCGGATGAGCCTTATGGCTGGCCGCATAAACCGCTGAGCACGCTGGCGATTGCGGATTACGGCGATCTGGCCTTTGACCACGCCAATGTGCCGGAGTTCCCGGCGGCGCTGACAGAGCATATCCGCGGGATCCTTGCGGCGGATACGGCCTCGGTCGTTTTGGGTGGCGATCATTATATCAGCTTTCCGATCCTCAAGGCCTATGCCGAGAAGTACGGGCCAATCTCTCTGCTGCAGTTTGACGCGCATACGGACACCTGGCCGGATGACAACATGGACCGGGTGGATCATGGCACCATGTTCTACAAGGCCGTGAAAACCGGGATCGTGGACCCCGAGACTTCGGTTCAGGTGGGGATCCGCACCACCAACGACGACACGCTGGGGATCAACATCATAGACGCCCCCACCGTGCATGAGATCGGACCCGTCGAGACCGCGCGGCGGATCAAGGACATCCTGGGGAACCGGCCAACCTATCTGACTTTTGACATCGACTGCCTGGACCCGGCCTATGCCCCCGGCACCGGCACACCGGTCTGGGGCGGGCTGAGTTCCGCGCAGACCGCGCGGATCCTGCGGGAGATTGCCGGCATCAATATCAAGGGCGGTGACGTGGTGGAGGTCTCTCCCCCCTTTGACACAACCGGCGCAACTGCTATTGCCGGGGCGCATGTGGCGACGGAAATCATCTGCCTTCTGGGCTGGAACATGAGAGACAATGACTGACTTCAATCAACCGATCAGCGGTAACGACCTGGCCCGGTTCTCGGGACCGAACACCTATATGCGGCTGCCGCAGGCAACCTCGCTGGACGGCTTGGATGTTGCGGTGCTGGGGGTTCCGATGGATATCGGCACGTCCTGGCGGTCCGGAACCCGGTTCGGCCCCAAGCAGATCCGCGCCGAAAGCGCGATGCTGCGGCCCTATAACATGGCCACCGGCGCGGCGCCGTTCGACAGCCTGAACATTGCCGATATCGGCGATCTGGCGATCAACACGTTTTCGCTGCCGGATTCGCTCAGGATCATCCAGGAGAGCTATGAGGCGATTCTGTCAGGCGGGGTGATCCCCATGGCGATGGGGGGCGATCATTCGATCACGCTGCCGATTCTGCGCGCCATTGCCAAGAAATACGGCCCCGTGGCGCTGGTGCATGTGGATGCTCATGCGGATGTGAATGATGACATGTTCGGCGAGCGGGAAACCCATGGCACCGTGTTCCGCCGCGCTTATGAGGAAGGGCTGATCGTCCCCGACAAGACCTATCAGATCGGCCTGCGCGGCACCGGATATGCCGCCACCGATTTCGCCGAGGCGCAAAGCTGGGGGTTCCAGCATTTCCCGGCACAGGAACTGTGGGGGCGGCAGCTGCACCAGATGGGTGCGGAAATTCGCCGCGATATCGGCAATAGGCCGGTCTATGTGAGCTATGATATTGATAGCCTTGACCCGGCCTATGCGCCGGGCACCGGCACGCCGGAAATCGGCGGCCTGACAACGCCGCAGGCGCTGGAGCTGATCCGGGCGCTGAAGGGGGTCAATATCGTCGGCTGCGACCTGGTGGAGGTGTCGCCGCCCTATGATCCCTCGGGCAACACCGCTTTGGTGGGCGCAAACCTGCTCTATGAGCTGTTGTGCGTGCTGCCGGGCGTGGCGACAAAATAAGCGGTCCGGCCTCACGCGACAGGCCGGGGGAGGGCCGCGCAGGGAGGAGGCAAGGCTTGACCTTGAAACCGCAATGAAGCGGCTGATGCTGTTTGGCTGGCTGGTGCTGGCCGCCGTGGTTGCCGGGCTGGGGTTCATCCGGCTGGCACCCAGCGATCCGCTGGACTGGAACACCCAGCCGGAGTTCACCGAGGACAAGGAGTTCCGCGGCGGCGTGTTCCGGGTGGTGCGCACCGGGCCCGGCGGGCTGGAGCGGTTCCACCGCATCGCCAGCCATGCGCCGCGCACCAGCGTGCTGGCGGGCGGGCCGGACGACGGGATGGTGACCTATATCACCCGCACCCAGGTGCTGGGCTTTCCCGATTACACCACCGCGGCGCAGGACGGCGATCTGCTGAAGGTCTATGCCCGGCTGCGCTTCGGCCGGTCCGACCTGGGCGCCAACAAGGAGCGGATCAACGGCTGGCTGGCAGAGATGGAAGGGGCGCCGCAAGAGGCCTCGGCCAGCGAGTAACCAGGCGGGCATGCTCCCGCTTGTTCGCGGGCTTTTGGAACAAGCCCCTCACAGTTGGGCGGGGTGCTGCGCTGGGCGCGGCGCGGGCCCTGCCGCCTTTGGCGACAGGGCCTTTAGCTTTTGCTGAGAAGCGCTTCAAGGGCTTGGCTGCCCCTGAAGGCGCCATTCCGATTGTGTTTCGTCTTGCCGCGTCAAGGGCAAGCCGCGCTGGCGCGCGGTGGCTGCGCCACCCTTGACCCGGCGCGGAGTTTGCAGCGAATTGTCCTGCGATACTTGTTGAAACTCTTGCAGGATCACCGGGCAGAAAGGCTCTGTCCAGCAAAGGGGCGTCCGCCAGACTCGTGTTTCCGCCGCAGAGACTGCGATGCAGCCGGGGCGCCCTGAATCAGAGCTGCGGCAGCTCCAATGGTGCGGCTGACGTCTCAGGCAGCGGAGCCAGAGACGCCGACAGGCAGCTGCTTTGCACCTCGCGCCACATCGGCACGTTCAGGGACATCTGGCATTGCGCCATGAACATGCGCCCGTCCACCTGCAGGCAGCGCAGCTCGCCAAGCTCGACCCGGGCGCCGGACTTGTCGGTGCAGTAGCAGTCGATGGTTTTGCCGCCGGGCCCCTTCACATCCGCCAGTGCAATGCCGGGCAGAGTGAGGAGGATTGTGGCAATAAGGACTCTGGCATGTCGCATGGCTCTAGCATATCACATGGGGGTCACTTGGCCAAAACATGAACAACAATAGGCGCGCCCATGGTTCCCGAAGAGCGGCTGGAACAGATCCTGCAGCGGTTTCAGTATCTTGAAGCCGCAATGGCGGATGGTGCCGGGGGCGGGGATATTGCGGCCCTGGCCAAGGAGTATTCCGACCTGCGCCCGGTGGCGGAGCAGGTGACGGCCTACCGGAAGCTGCTGAGCGACTTGGAGGAGGCCGAGCTGATGCTGGCGGATCCGGATATGAAGGATCTGGCGGAGGAGGAGATCCCGGCGCTGAAGGCGGCGATCCCGGAAGCCGAGCATGCGCTGCAGCTCGCCTTGCTGCCCAAGGACGCGGCGGACAGCCGCCCGGCGATGCTGGAGATCCGCCCTGGGACAGGCGGCGATGAGGCGGCCTTGTTCGCCGGCGACCTCTTGCGGATGTACCAGCGCTATGCCGAGGGGCATGGCTGGAAGTTTGACATCATCGAGGAGCAGGCCACCGAGCTGGGCGGCATCAAGGAAGTGGTAGCCCACATCAAGGGCGAGAATGTCTTTGCCCGTCTGAAGTATGAATCGGGCGTGCACCGGGTGCAGCGGGTGCCAGCGACCGAGAGCGGCGGGCGCATCCATACCTCGGCGGCCACCGTAGCGGTGCTGCCGGAGGCGGAGGGCGTGGATATCCATATCGACGCCAATGACATCCGTATCGACACGATGCGGGCCTCGGGTGCAGGCGGTCAGCATGTGAACACAACCGACTCGGCGGTGCGGATCACCCATTTGCCAAGCGGGATTGTCGTGACAAGCTCGGAAAAGTCCCAGCACCGCAACCGGGAGATTGCCATGCAGGTGCTGAAGACGCGGCTGTATGACCTGGAGCGGCAGCGGATCGACAGCGAGCGCTCAGCCGACCGGGCGAGCCAGGTCGGGTCCGGCGACCGCTCGGAACGCATCCGCACCTACAACTTTCCGCAGGGAAGGATGACGGATCACCGCATCAACCTGACGCTGTACAAGCTGGATCAGGTGATGGGCGGCGATCTGGACGAGATTATCGACGCGCTGACGGCGGACAATCAGGCCCGGCTGCTGGCCGAGATGGGGCAGTGAGCATGGCAGAGACCGCGGCACAGGCGATGGCGGCAGCGACGGCGCGGCTGCGGGCGGCAGGAGTGCAGGATCCGGCGCGGGATGCACGGGTTCTGCTGGCCCATGCGGCCCGGATTGAGGCCAGCCGGGTGACGCTGATTGCGCCCGAGGAACTGGCCCCGGAAGTGGCTGAGCGCTATGAGCAGCTGATTGCGCTGAGGGCGGTGCGGGTGCCGGTGTCGCATCTGATCGGAGAGCGGGAGTTCTACGGGCGCCGCTTCAAGGTTTCGCGCGATGTGCTGGACCCGCGGCCCGAAACCGAGATTCTGATCGAGGCGGCGCTGGCGGAGCCCTACAGCCGGGTTCTGGACCTCGGCGTCGGCTCCGGCTGCATCCTGGTGACGCTGCTTGCGGAACGGCAGGAGGCGACCGGGCTGGGGGTGGATATCAGCGAGGCCGCTTGCCTGCAGGCCAGTGCCAATGCGGTGCTGCACCGGGTCCAGGCACGCGCGGATATTCAGCAGTCGGACTGGTTCGAGGGGGTTGAGGGGCAGTTCGACCTGATCGTCTCGAACCCGCCTTATATCGCGCTGGAAGAGATGGAAGGCCTGTCGGCGGAGGTGCGCGGGCATGAGCCCGGCATTGCGCTGACCGATGGCGGCGACGGTCTGGGTGCCTACCGGCGCATTGCAGCTCAGGTGGGTGCGCACCTGGCGCCGGGCGGGCGGGTGCTGCTGGAGATCGGGCCGTCGCAAGGCGCTGCGGTGAGCGCGCTGCTGGAAGCGGCCGGGCTGAACGGCATTGCCGTGCTGCAGGATCTGGACGGCCGCGACCGGGTTGTGCGGGCGCATTCCAGCGCAAAGAGCAGCATTTAACGCGGAAATTCGCGATTTCGAAAGAAAAAACACAGAAAATACCATTGTGCCCCTTGTCTGGGGCTACGTAAAATGGTTACTCAGAGGGAGCCGCTTGAGGAGAAAGCTCAGCAAGCCTTCCCGCGGCTTCAAGCCCAAAAAAGCTGATGATCCGGCGCTCAGGCGCGCATGATTGGGTCTACGGCGCATTAACTCAAGGCTTACGTTAGGCATATGAGATCGTCCAAATCACGTTCACGTTCCAAGTCGAACCGGAACCGTCCCAATGGCGCCAATGTTGTCAACCGCGTGTTTGACAGCTCCGGTCCCGAAGGAAAGGTGCGCGGAACGCCGCAGCAGATCATCGACAAATACAATCAGTTGGCGCGCGATGCGCAGCTGAGCAATGACCGGGTGGCCGCGGAGAATTTCCAGCAGCACGCAGAGCATTATCTGCGCATGCTGAACGAAGCTCAGCGCGAAATCGAGGCGCGCCGTGAGGAGCAGGAGCGGCAGAACCGCGAACGCCAGGCCGAGCGCGACCGCGAGCGGGCCGAGCGGCTTGAGCGGCAGGAGCGTGAGGCCGCTGCAGCCGCTCCGGCGGCTGAACCGTCCGGCAGCCCGCAGCCTGAGGTGATCGACCCGCGCGGCGACAACGGCAACGGAGCCGACAGCGGTCTGGTGGAAACACCGGAAAGCCAGTCGGCGGCCCCTGCAGAGGCTCCGGCCGAGGGCGCGCCGAAAAAGGCCCCGGCCCGCAAGCCGCGGGCACGCAAGCCCGCAGCCAAGGCTGAAGATGGGGCACCGGCCGGCGATGGCGGCGGCGAGGCGGAGGCCAAACCCGCGCCAAAGAAGACCAGCCGCTCGCGCGCGAAGCCGAAGCCAAAGACCGAAGACGGTCCGGCGGAAGCAGCTGAATAAGCGGCGCTAAAACAGATGAGCGAAAGACCCCCGGTGCCAATGGCGCCGGGGGTCTTTTGTTGTTGAGAGGGTGTTGCGGGAGAAATCCCGGTTTTGATGCTTGTGCTACCAGTAGTCCGGATTGTTCAGGGCCTCGATGCAGGATGACGGGCCGCGCAGGGGCGCAAGCTCTGCGCCGCTGAGCGGCTGCGCCAGCCAGCCCTCCGGAAAACGCAGCGGCACGGGGGCTGCGGCCTGCGCTTCGGTTATCTGACGAAAGCCAGCCTTGCCGTAATAGGCCGGATCGCCGTATGTGACGGCGGTGTCGGCGCCCTGTTCGCGGATCCCGCTCAGCCCGTATTTTATCAGCGCCTGCCCGATGCCCTGCTTTTGCCGCGCGGTTGCGACAGCAACGGGTGACAGGATGAACACCGTGCGGCTGTCCTGATCGTAGCGCAGCCGTGAGAAGATGATGCAGCCGGCGAGCGCGCCGCCGTCCCGGGCCGAATAAACAAAAAAGTCCTCATCCGGCGTCTTGGCGAAGATATCGCGGACCAGCCCCGCGATCAGATCGCCTTCGGCGTCCCCCTCCGAGGCGGCGAAAACCGCCCGGAAGAGGCTGATGATTTCAGAGGTATGGCCGCGGTTCTCCGGCAAAAACTCCATTCGCCGCTCCTGTCTCTGGTGGCTGGCTGTTGCACCCAGCATAGGGCAGCCGCGGGGCGGGCCGTCAAGCGCCGGGCCGGGGCGGTTAAGCTTTGTGGCCCAGCACCTGCAGGTAGCGGCGGACCGCCTCCGGGAAACCCAGCAT
The DNA here is from genome assembly GCF_054968485.1 of Leisingera sp. G5_S3_59_S7. Lineage (NCBI taxonomy): Bacteria > Pseudomonadati > Pseudomonadota > Alphaproteobacteria > Rhodobacterales > Roseobacteraceae > Leisingera > Leisingera sp. G5_S3_59_S7. Next base: position 13,136 of record NZ_JBQKUH010000054.1, on the reverse strand, counting down.
CAGCGCATCGGCAGTGAGGGCGTGGCCGATGGAGACTTCGGCCAGATCCGGAATGGCCTGGCGCAGGGCAGGCAGGTTGTCCACGGTCAGGTCGTGGCCCGCGTTCATCATCAGCGCAGTGCTGACGCCCTCTGCGCCAAGCCGGCGGGCGGCGTCTGCGGTGGCCGCGATCCTGGCCAGTTCCCGTTCTGTGGCGTCAGGCGCGGTCTGATTGGCGTAAGGCCCAGTGTAGAATTCGATCCGGTCAGCGCCCGCCTGCTGCGCCAGCGCCGGGTCAGCGGGGTTGGCGTCCACGAAATAGGAGACCCGGATGCCTTCGGCCTTGAACTCCTCGGCGACGGGCAGAAGCATTTCGCCATCGGCCGCAAAGTCCCAGCCGTGGTCGGAGGTGGATTGTTCAGGGCTGTCGGGCACCAGCGTCACCTGATGCGGCTTATTTTCGAGCACCAGGTCGATGAAGTGGCGGGTCGGGTAGCCCTCGATGTTGAACTCCGCCTGCGGGAATTCATTGGCGATCAGGCGGGAGAGGTCCGGCAGGTCGGAGAAACGGATGTGGCGCTCATCCGGGCGGGGATGAACGGTGATGCCATGGGCGCCGGCCTGCAGGATGGCGCGGGCGATGTCGATCAGATTGGGCCAGGGCACCTCGCGCCGGTTGCGCAGGTAGGCAACGGCGTTGACGTTCACGGACAGCAGGGTCGGGCGGGAGGTAACCGGTCGGGTCATCGGAAAATCAGGCTCCGGCAAAGAAATCGGGAAAGGAGGCTCAGGCCTTGGCCAGTTCGCGGGCCAGCGCGCAGAAGGCTTCCAGGCTGACCTGTTCGGCGCGCTCCGTGGGCGGGATGCCTGCGGCGTTCAGATGCGCCTCGATGTCAGGGGAAATCCCCTTGAGCGAGGCGCGCAGCATCTTGCGGCGCTGGTTGAAGGCGGCGGCGACTACGCGGGACAGGATCGTGGCATCGGCGGGGAAGCGCGGCTCGGGCAAGGCGTCCAGATGCACCACGGCGCTGGAGACCTTGGGCGGCGGGGTGAAGGCGCCGGGCGGCAGCGACAGCACGATGCGGGCATCGGCCCGCCACTGGGCCAGGATCGCCAGGCGGCCATAGGCTTTGGAGCCGGGCTGCGCCACGATGCGCTCGGCCACCTCGCGCTGGAACATCAGGGTGAGGCTCTGCCAGAACGGCGGCCATTCCTTGGGCGTCAGCCAGCGCACCAAGAGTTCGGTGCCGACGTTATAGGGCAGGTTGGCCGCGATGCGGATCGGCGGCGTGAGGTGTTCAAGCGGGTCGATTTCCAGCGCGTCGCCATTGATCACCTCAAAGCGGCCCGGGTAGGCGTCGGCGATCTCCTGCAGAGCGGGCAGGCAGCGGGTGTCCTTTTCCACCGCCAGCACCCGGCGGGCGCCTTCGGCCAGCAGGCCGCGGGTCAGACCGCCGGGGCCGGGGCCGATTTCCAGCACGTCGCAGCCGGTGAGATCGCCTGCCTGGCGGGCGATCTTGGCCGTAAGGTTCAGATCCAGCAGGAAGTTCTGGCCCAGCGATTTGCGGGCGGAGAGCTGATGCGTCGCGATCACTTCGCGCAGAGGAGGGAGGGAGTCGATGGCGCTCATGTCATCTGTACCTTGGGACATGGCGCGGGCCATGCGCCAGAAATTTCATGCCTCCGGCGGGGATATTTCCCGCCAGAAGAAGAATCAAGTGCTGGCGGCCATGCGCTGCGCCAGCTTCAGGGCCTCGATCAGGCTGGAGGGGTTGGCCTGGCCGGTGCCCGCGATGTCAAAGGCGGTACCGTGGTCTGGCGAGGTGCGGATGAACGGCAGGCCCAGGGTCACGTTCACACCGCGGTCGAAGTCCAGCGTCTTGATCGGAATCAGCGCCTGGTCATGGTACATGCACACCGCCGCGTCATAACGGGCGCGGGCGGCGGCATGGAACATCGTGTCGGCGGGGTGCGGGCCGGTGATGTCCAGCCCCTCAACCCGCATCTGGCCGATCAGGCCGTTGATCCAGTCAAGTTCCTCAGACCCCATGGCACCGCCTTCGCCCGCGTGCGGGTTTAGTCCCGCAACGGCGATGCGGGGCGACGCGATGCCGAATTGATCGCGCAGCCCGGCGGCGGTGATCTCAACGGTTTCGCGCAGCAGGCCCGGGGTCAGCACCTGCGGCACGTCTGCCAGGGCGATGTGGATGGTGGCGGGCACCACCCGCAGCTGCGTGCTGGCCAGCATCATCACCACGCGGTCGCGGCCTGCGAGCGCGGCAAGAAATTCGGTGTGGCCGGGGTAGGCAAAGCCCGCGCCGTCGATCAGCGCCTTTTTGTGAATGGGGGCAGTGCAGACGGCGGAGGCTTCACCCTGCTGCACCAGCCGCACGGCGGTTTCGATCGACTGGATAACACCGGCGGCGTTGGCCGGGTCGGCCGTGCCCTTGGACGCGCTGCCGCCGAAGGCGAGGGGCAGCACCGGGAAGTGGTCTGCGCAGGCTGCCGCGGCCTGTGCCGGGGCGGCGATTTCCTTGACCGGGGTGCCGGCGGGCAGGTGGCGCGGGTCGCCGATCCAGAAAAACGGGCAGGTTCCGCGCAAGGCGTCCCAGGCCTTGACGGCGATTTCCGGGCCGATGCCTGCGGGCTCGCCGCAGCTGAGTGCAATGGGCCCGGGCTGATTCATTTGATGTCGATCCGAGCGTCCGCGCGCAGCTGCTCCAGGTAGCTGTCAACCAGGGAGGTCATCCGCTGCGCCGCCAGCGCATTGGCTACGGTTTCGCGGCTGGCGCCTTCGCCCAGATCGGCGGTGCGGCCGCAGAGCATCAGCACCATAAGGGTCTGGCCATTGTTGCGGGTCAGCGCGGTGGAAGTCTCATTCGGGTCCAGCTTGGACAGTTCCAGAGCGATATCGCTGGGGATCTCAGAGGGCGGCAGGCTTTCGACCGCCAGAACCGACGGATCCTGCCCCTGTGCCAGGCCGTAGAAATCTTCGCAGGTGTCGACGCTGTTCACCACCTGCTGCGCGGCGGCCAGGGTTTCGGGCGTGCGTCCGCCGGGCAGGAAATAGGTGGCATATTCGATGGCGGTATAACGCGGGGCGGCGCCCTCGACCTCGCGCAGGCCGCGCATTTGGAACAGCGCCACGGCGCCCTGCAGCGGCAGCGGCTCAGAAATCTCGCCCGGTTGCAGCGCCAGCACAACTTCCTGCAGCTGCGGCGGCAGCTTGGTCAGCGGCATCCAGGGCAGGCGGCCGCCATCGCTGCGGCTGCCAGCCGCTGAATACTGGGCGGCAGCGGCAGAGAAACTGTCATAGCCCTTGAGCTGGGCCACCTGCTCCACCAGTTCCTCGACCTGGGCGGCGTTCTGGTCATTGACCGGCACGATGAATTCGCTCAGCAGGACCTGGACGCTGCCGCTGCCCGCCGTGCCCATGGCGCGGTCGATCTCTTCCGGCGTGGGGCGGGCGCGGGACAGGAAACGGGCGCGGGTGTATTCGCGCCAGCCCAGCCCGACCTTGGTGAAGTCGCGCAGCGTCTGCGGTGCAACGCCCTGCTGCTGCAGCGCGGTGAGGAAGTCGTTGAGCGAGAGGTTGGCGCGCCCGGCCAGTTCTTCCATGCCCGCTGTGATGTCTTCTTCGGTCAGTTCAATTCCGGCCTGCTTCAACACCTGCAGCTTGAGCCGGTCGTTGATCAGCTCTTCGCGGGCCGTCTCCAGCGGATCGCCCGGCACCCGCAGCGCGGCCTGAAAGCGCGCGCGCTGTTCCAGCTCGTAGCGGGTGATGACCTGGTCATTCACGGTGATTGCCGGGGCAAAGAGGTTTTGCGCGCCCGCGGGCAGGCCGCTCCAGGCCAGCCCTGCCGCCAGCGCCAGCGCGGCCGCAGTTTTGAGAGCACGGGAAAGGAAAGGTGCCGGGAACCGGGTATTCACGTCTTGCTGCATGACCGCCTGTACTGTTTGCTGCCGCTTTTTACGGAAAATCCGCTCAGCGAGATGGTAAAGCCGAAATCCGTTGTCGGCTCAACACTTGTTGTTGAGGTATAGCGGCGGTTGACCGAAACGTCGACCGTCACGCATTCGTTGCTGTAGGCCACGCCAAGGCCCGCACGGGTGGCCTGGGCGCCGGCGATGTCATAGCGCAGCCGGGCACTGGCAGACCAGTTGGGGTTGATGTCATAGCGTCCGTCCACCCACAGTTCCGAGCTTTCCTCGTCCCGGTCTTCATCCGGATCGGTGCCCAGCCACAGGTATGTGCCGGCAAGGCTGGAGCGGCTGGTGTGCCATTCGCCGCGGAACTCTGCCTTGGAGAAGTTGAGCGAACCGTTCAGCAGGCCGCGGGTGGAGATCGCCAGGCTGTCGCCGTATTTGATCTGGCCCGCCAGCAGGATATCCGATGTGGTGCCGCCCAGGCCCGAGCTTTTGGTGAAGCGGCCGTCGCCGTCGCTGCGCAGCACCTGGCCCGCAGTGGCGTAGGCCTGCCAGCCAGTGGGCGCATAGCCGGCCCAGTTGGCGCCGTAGACCAGCGTTAGCCCGTCTTCGCGGGCGTCGGTTGCCGGGAAGCGCGACAGCGACAGCAGGTTGCCCTGATCGAACTCGACAAAGCGGCTTTCCTCGCTGACCACGTCGCCGCCGCCTTCGTCTCGCCAGCCCAGTTGCAGGATCGGCTCCAGGTACTGGCTGGCGCCGCCGGCTTCGCGGCGGATCATCGGCAGGCGCAGGGTGAGCGCGCTGCGTGGGGTAAGCCGAGTGACTTCCTCGGTAAAGAAAGCGTCATCGTAGGCGCGGAAGGCATCGGCGGCAGCGCCGACTTCCCATTCCGCCAGGATGCCGTAGCCCAGGCGCCAGCTGCGGCGCCAGTCGACGTCAGCGGTCAGCCGGGACAGGTCGCGGCCGTTGCTGTCGGTGGCGGTGCCTTCGATGCTGGAGCTGCGGTGGTGGCCGTGGCCCTGCAGTGTCAGCCGCAGCTCGCCGCCGGTGAGGGCCGGAAAATAGCGGGTCTGATAGAAGGCCTCGGCGATGCCGGAGGGAATGTCGCTTTGTTCCTCGCTGTCGCGCAGGGTCTTGTAATGGGTGAACGAGGTGCGGAACAGGCTGTCGCGCTTGGACCGGGTCAGCACCGCCTCGGACCGCAGGCGGTCCAGATCGGGCAGGCCGTAGTCCGCGACATAGGCGTCGTCCGAGACCGCCTTGACGTCGAAGGTGAAGCGGAAGTCGCGCGGGAGGTCGAACTGGCCTTCGCCAAAGATGTACCCGCGGTCCTCCCCGGAGAACAGGTCGTCGCGCGTATAGGCGGCGTTGAACTCGATCCTGCCGCGGCGGAATGCCTGGCGGTAGCGCACGTCCAGCGTCTGGGTGCTGGAGGAGATATAGGGGGCCAGTGTCAGGTCGCGGTGCGGGCCGAGGGTGAAGAAATACGGCACCTTGATCCCGGTGCCGAGGTTCGAGGTGGAGCGCACCGACGGCACCAGGAACCCGCTGGCGCGGTCCAGCGAGGGATCCGGCAGACGGATCGCGGGGAAGTAGAACACCGGCACATCCAGCACCCTGAGCTGGGCGCTCTCGAAATAGAGCTGGCGTTCCTGCTGGTCGTGGATCACCCGCTCAGCCCGGATCTGCCACAGCGGCGGGCGGCCGTCGTCGCAGACGTGGCAGGAGGTGACGGCGGTTTTGTACAGCTGGGTGTAGCGGCCGCTGACCCGGGTCATTTGCAGCGAGGCCAGCTGAAGCTGCTGCTGAAACACCATTCGGGCGCCGGTCAGCAGGCCATTGCGCAGGTCGCGGTCCATCTCGGCGGCGTTGGCCAGAATGGTGATATCGCCGTTCTGGTCGATACGGATCGGACCCTCGATCTGCAGGGTGCCGTTGCTTTGGTCAAAGGTTATCTTGCGGGCGCGCAGCCGGATATTGCCCTGGAACGCCTCAACGTTGCCCTCGGCCACCAAGGTGCGGTCCGGGGTGATGAAGACCTGATCGGCCACCAGCATTGCGGGCTGCGCCGGGTCGGGGGGCGCTGCGGTCTGCGCCTGCAGTGCAGGGGCTGACAGCGCCAGCCAGGGCAGCACGGCAGAAAGAAGCAGCGCCCGGCGCAGGTTACCCGTCTTCGGCATGGAGAAGCAGTCCCAAGGTCAACAATATTGCAGCAGCGGGCGGCGCCCAGGCGGCCAGCGCCACCGGGATTTGCCCGTTCTCGCCAAGGATTTGCGCGAAATTGCGGATGAAATAAAGCCCGAATCCCAGCAGCACAGCCATCAGCACCGCCAGGCCGGTGCCGCCAAAGCGCGCATGCCGCATGGTAAAGGACGCACCGACCAGCACCATAGCGATCAGGAACAGCGGCCGGGCCAGTTCCGCCTGATAGCGGACCTCATAGCGTTTGGTGGTAAAACCTGCGGCGGACAGCTCGCGGATGGTGGCGGGCAGGTCATAGATCGAAATGCCGCTGGCAGTGCCCAGCGTGTCGCGGATGCGGTCGGTGGTCAGGGTCGTCGGCAGCTGCAGCTCGTCATGCGCTGCGGCGCCGGCTTCCGGGTTGATGCCTGCCGCGAGCGGCCAGGACTTGGCGTTGGTCAGGATCCAGTTGCTGCCGTCCAGCCGGGCGCTCTCCGCAATGATGCGGCGCACGGGGCCCCCGGCGTTGGTATAGGCGTGGATCGAAACGTCATGCAGGGTGATGTCGGCGGCATCGCCGCTGTAGCCCTTGGCGTGGATGACCGATTGGCCGCGGGCGCCGCCCTGGCGCAGCCACAGGCCTTCACCGCTGAGCGACAGGGCGGAAGGCCCGCCGTTGTGATAGGTTTCGGCCAGATCCTGATAGCGGTTGGCGGTGGCTGCCGCGATCGGGTTCAGCATGGTGACCGCCAGGGTGCCGATCCCGGCCGCCACCAGCACCGGTGCCGCCAGGGCCCGGATGCCGGAGCGGCCGATGGCCCGGGTCACCACCAGCTCGCTGCTGCGGGCCAGCCCGACAAACAGCACGATGGTGGTAAGGATCATGATCAGCGGCAGGAACTCGCTGAGCGCTGCCGGAATGTTTAGCAGGCTCAGGCCGATCAGCTGCGGCAGGCCCAGGCCGACCCCTTCGAAGCGGCGGATCTGTTCGTTCAGGTCTATCAGCACCACCAGTGTCATCAGAACCGCGCAGATCACCAGGAACCATTGCAGGAAGCGGCGCGCGTAATAGAGATCCAGCTTCATGCGGAGGCCTCCCGCCGGATGCGTTTGGGCCGGGAGGACAGGATCAGAAAGACCAGAGCCACGGACAGCCCCAGCAGGGTAGGCAGGTAGATCAGCGGCCACAGGCTGGGGTTTTCCAGAACCGGCTCGGAAACGACTCCGCGCAGGCCTTCGATGAAGATCAGCACGACAAACGCCAGGAAGGCCTGCCGCCAGACGCCGAAGCGGGAGAAGGTGCCCAGCATCAGCGCCGAGAATCCGATCAGGGCCACCGCAACGCACACCAGCGCACGGGCAAAGCGCAGATGCAGCTCTTCTGCTTGGGCCCCGGCGGAATACCCATCGGTGCGGGTGACCGCTGCGGTGCTGGTCATCAGCTCAAGGCTGGGGATGGCGCGGATATTGCGGGCCGGGTTCTCAGCTTTGCGCGCCAGGGTGCTGATATCGTAAGAGAAATCCGAAAAGAAGGTGGTCGACATCCGCTGGGTGTTGTTGTCCAGCCGCTGCGCCATGCCCTCCACCATGATCAGATGCGCGCTGCCTTCGTCGCGCACCAGAAAGGCGCGGGCGCCCGTATAGGTGACGGTGATTTCTGGGTCGCGGCGGTCCGACAGGAAGACATCGTTCAAGGTGCCGTCCGGGTCGATCTGCCGGATGTAGAAGGTGACGCCATCCACCGGATGCAGGAAGTCGCCCTCGCTCAGCAGTTTGGCGGTGATGTTGCGGGAGACTTCGCTTTCGCGCACCTCCAGCTGGCTGATCGAGGCGGGCAGCAGGTAATGGGTCAGGGCCGACATCATCAGCGCGGTGATGACGCCGAAGGCCAGCGCCGGGCGGGCCATCTGCCAGGGGCTGGTGCCGGTGGCGCGCAGCACGGTCAGCTCGCTTTCGCTGTTCAGCCGGTTGGTCACCCAGACCGAGGCGCCGAAGGCGGCGATCGGCAGCACCATGCGGATCAGGTTCGGCAGCGTAAGGGCGGTGAATTCCAGAAACACCAGCGCCGACTGGCCATTGCCGATGAGCGTGTCGAACAGCACCACGGCCCGGTTGACCCAGAACACGGCCACCAGAATCAGGGCAAAGAAGCCGAAGAAGAGCAGATACTGTGACAGCACATATCTGTCGTAGCGTGACACCCGATCCCCCCAGACCTTGCCATTGTTATTTTGCCGGACCTTAGTGGATTTGATTGGCGGGGAAAACTGCATTCTCGCACGGGGGCGGGATAGGCGGCGGTTTGCGGATGAGCGCGGGTCTGGCCAAGCGGCGCTGCGCAGGATACCTCTTGAGCCAACAAACAGGTGATACCAGCAGGAGTTCGCAAAAAATGAGCAGTCTTACCCCGATCCGTTTTGCCGAATATGACCCCAAGGCGCTGGCAGAGATGACCGGCCGCGTCGCGGTGATGGTCACGCCGGAGGGCAGCATGGACCAGGCAGCGCGGGCCGCCAACCGGCTGAGCAAAGGCGCCATTGCCCGTCTGATCGAGTCCGAGGGGTTCAAGAAGGCCAAGACCGGCGACGTGATTTCTGTGAGCTGGCCTGCAGGGATGCAGGCGGAGGCGCTGGACGTGCTGGTGCTGCCGCGTAAGCTGACGCCGGTCGAGGCGCGCAAGGCAGGCGCCAATCTGGCCAAGCGCGCCGCGGGCAAGCGTCTGACCGTGATGGCCGGAGGCATGAACAAGGCCGCCGACTTGACCCAGGGGATTGCGCTGCGGGATTATGCCTTCGACAACCACAAGTCGCCTAAGGACGACAAGCCTGAGGGCGAGGTGGTGATCGCCGCCAAGGAACCGTCGGAATTGGAAGCCGCCTGCGCGCCGCTGCTGGCGGTGGCCGAGGGCGTTCACATGACCCGCGATTTGATCAACGAGCCGGCCAATGTTCTGACCACCACCGAATTCGCCCGCCGCATCGAGGAGATGAAGGAGATCGGCCTGGAGGTCGAGATCCTGGAAGAAGCGGACCTGGAAAATCTGGGCATGCGCACGCTGCTGAGCGTCGGCCAAGGCTCCGACAGCCCCTCCAAGGTGGCGGTGATGCAGTGGAAGGGCGGCGCAGACGATGCCGCGCCGCTGGCGCTGGTCGGCAAGGGCGTGGTGTTTGACACCGGCGGCATTTCCCTGAAACCCGCGGCCGGCATGGAAGAGATGACCATGGACATGGGCGGCGCGGGTGTTGTGACCGGCACCATGAAGGCGCTGGCGCTGCGCAAGGCCAAGGCCAATGTGGTCGGTCTCGTCGGGCTGGTGGAGAACATGCCATCGGGCAACGCCATCCGCCCGGGCGATGTGGTGAAGTCAATGAAGGGCGACACGGTTGAGATCATCAACACTGACGCCGAAGGCCGTTTGGTGCTGTGCGATGTGCTGTGGTACGCGCAGGAGCAGTTCAAGCCTGCGGGTGTGATTGATCTGGCGACGCTGACCGGTGCGATTATCATTGGTCTTGGGCATGAAAATGCCGGCGTGTTCTCCAACGACGACGACCTGTGCAATGCCTTCCTTAAGGCCGCCGGCACGGAAGACGAGGGCGCCTGGCGGATGCCCTTGGGCAAGGCCTATGACGACCAGCTGAAATCGCGCATTGCCGACATGAAGAACGTCGGCGGCCGGCCCGCGGGCTCGATCACCGCGGCACAATTCCTCCAGCGTTTCATCAAGGAGGGCATGCCCTGGATCCATCTGGACATCGCGGGCGTGGCCTCGGTGAAGTCTGACACCTCTTATGCGCCCAAAGGCGCCACCGGCTGGGGCGTGATGGCGCTGAACCGTCTGGTCGCGGACAAATTCGAGGCGGAATAAACACTGATGGGGGCTGCCTATTTCTATCATCTGACCCGCAGACCGCTGGAAGAGACCTTGCCGGTCCTTCTGGAGAAGGCGCGCGGGGCGGGCTGGCGCATTGCGGTGCGCGGGCGCGATCCTGAGCGCATGGCCTGGCTGGATGACCGTCTGTGGCAGGGGCCGGAGGAGAGCTTTCCTGCCCACGGCCTAGCGGGCGGCCCCCATGATGCACTGCAGCCGGTCCTGCTGACGGCAGGGACGGAGGCCGCCAATGCACCCGATTGCGTGATGGCGGTGGATGGCGCCGCCGTCAGCGCTGAGGAAGTGCAGGCCTTGCAGCGGGTCTGCATCCTGTTCGACGGCACCGACCCGGAGGCCGTCCAGCACGCCCGCACCCAATGGAAGAGCCTGACGGACGCCGGCTGCTCCGCCCAGTACTGGTCGGAGGAAAGCGGGCGCTGGGAGAAGAAGGCAGAGAAGTAACCCGCCCAGCGCGCGCAATCGGCGGGTTTTTGCCAGTTTTCTTCCGAATTATTTCAATTGTGCAGGAAATGCTCGCGTGAACGCGGGCAGCGCAGTAATCCTCCCGGTCAAAAGATCCAGACACTGGGGGGACAGATGACTTTGAAGCGTGTGTTTCTGCGGCCGCGGCTGCTGCCTGTTGTTGGGGCGGTACTAATGTTGCTGGCAAATTGCGGTGCCCCCCAGAGCGGTTCTGTCGGCCGGGCCGAGGTCGACATCCAGCGTCTGGATTTTGCGGTTCAGGAAGTCCAATCCTTGCGGTCCAAAGGCAAGCGCGTGTGGTGCGTGCCGTTTGCCCGCAATGCCAGCGGCATCGAAATTTACGGCAATGCCAAGACCTGGTGGTCGCAGGCCAAGGGCCAGTTCAGCCGCGGGAAAGAGCCGCAGCCTGGTGCGGTGATGGCCTTTCAGGCAACCCGCTCCAATCCGCTGGGCCATGTTGCGGTGGTGTCCAAGGTCGAAAACCCCCGGCGGATCGAGGTGAACCACGCCAATTGGCACCGCAACAAGGTGTCGCTGGGCATGGCAGTTATCGACGTATCGGCGGCCAATGACTGGTCCGCGGTGCGGCTGGAAAGCAACCCGGGCGCGTTCGGGCGTGTTTACCCCATCGTTGGCTTCATCTCGCCGCCGCAGCCCGGCTCAGGATGAGGCACGAGACGTGAAGCAAGCGGCTGTCAGCTGTTCTGAATGCCGCCGCGCTGGATCATCCGGCCGGAAATCTCCTCAAAAGCCGTGCGCCACAGCGTTTCGAGCTCCGGGGTGAAATCGTCTTCCAGCGCGTTGCGCAGGGAGTCGATCAGTGCTTCCTCCATCGGGGCGAAGTGGGAGATGCGGACGCCCAGGCTAGCGTGTCGTTTGCCGAGTTCCTGAAAGTGCGGGTCGACGGCGGATTCATCGCCAAGCTTGGCAAGAATGACGCCCAGGGTTGTCATGAACTTCATACCCTGGCCTTCCAGATCCTCCCGGAATAGCTGCCGCAGCTCGGGCGCGTGGCGGAACAGCGCGTCATAGAAGAACGCGGGATCCCTGACGGCCTCGTCTCTCAGCTTGCTGTAACTTTCTCTCAGTTGTTCCAGTTCTGCGTCTGTCACGGGGATATCATACTCCTTTCTGGTGTCTCAGTTACTATCCAGCTTAGGAGCAAAGCAGCTGGAATTCCTTGATCCGGCTCAATAACCTGATTGGCGGCGCTGCGGTGACGGGAGAGGCTACCGTGTCAGGACCAGGGCACCGTTGCGGATCTCGATGCTGGACCAGCGCTGCAGGTAGCCCATGCCAAGCAGCGATTGTTCCAGCACCCCCTTGTTGACCCAGACACGCACGCCGGTATCGGTAATGCCGCCCAGCGACATTTCATCAATCCAGACTGAGGCAGTGCGCACTTCGCCATTGGCGGTCTGGGCGCGGCCGAGATAGGCGAGGTTTTCAGTATCAATGCCGGCGCGCCGGGCATCGCTTGCGTTCAGCACGACCTGGCTGGCGCCGGTATCGACCAGAAACTCAATGGGGGTGCCGTTGACATCCAGGGTCAGATAGTAATGCCCGTCCGGTGCGCGCGGCACCTCGACCCGGCCCGCATCCACCGCAACGTTCTGCTGCGGGCGCACGGTCTGGCGGATGTCCTGCCACAGCCCGTAAGACGCAATCACACCAAGGAAAATAAAGCCCCAGACGGCGAACATCTGCAGCGTCTTACCCAGGCTCTGGCGGTTTTGAACAAAGACCCAGGACCCCACTGCCACCAGCAGGATCGCCAGATAGATGAACCGCCCGATCTCATAGTCGCCCATTTGCGCACCTCCTGAACAGAATGTAGGCGTGCCAGGGCGGTATGCTAGCCGGCAAAGCCAAAGGCGCGCAGCCCGTCCAGCACAAACTGTACCGACAGCGCCGCCAGCAGCATCCCCAGCAGACGGGTGACCACGGTGATGCCGGTTTTGCCGAGCATCCGCTCGAACAAGCCGGAGAACAGGCACATCACCAAGAGGATCGCCAGCACCGCGATCACCACCCCCATGACCATGGCAAAGCCGGTGAAGCCGGGCTGCTGGCCGGTCAGCAGGATCACCGTGGCAATGGAGCCCGGCCCGGCCATCAGAGGGATTGCCAGCGGGAAGACGGACGGGTCGTCGAAATCATCCTCCTCGCTGCGGTCCTCGCGCCGTTTGTTGCGGCGTTCGAACAGCATGTCGAGCGCGGTCAGGAACAGCAGCGCGCCGCCCGCAACCCGGAAGGCGGGCATGGAGATGCCGATAAAGCCCAGTACGGCCTCGCCGAGGGCGGCAAATACCGCCAGCAGCACCGCCGCCGTGATGGTCGCCCTGAGCGCGATGGAGCGGCGGCGGGCAGACGGCATCCCTTGGGTCAGCGCGATGAAGACCGGCGTCAACCCGATCGGGTCGACAATGACAAACAGCGTCACAAAAGAGGTGATCAGAAATGCGGTGTCGATCATTGCGCCTCGGCCTGCTCCAGTTTCTCCAGCGCCTCCATCCACAGGCCTTCGGCCCGCTCCAGCGCCTCAATGCATTCAGCGTGCTTTTTCTGCCAGACCGCCATATCCGCAGCCTTGCCCGGCTCGTACAGGTCAGGGTCGGCGAGCTTTTCATCAAGCTTTTCGCGCATTTCGCTGAGCTTTTCCACCCGCGCCTCGGACTTGCGCACGTCGGCCCGC
>NZ_JBQKUH010000053.1:0-30054 GCF_054968485.1 Leisingera sp. G5_S3_59_S7 | reverse complement strand
TAGCCGTCGCTCGGTCAACGCCCGAGAAATGACCGCAATCCGCCTAGCTAGCTTAGGAACAATCTGCCTACGGCTTTTCGTGAAAGTAGACCCAGTATCGGCCAAGCCCAAAATACATGTGCCTGAGTGGCTTCCAAAAGGCTGGGCAATGGCTGCATCTTGGCGTCCCGATTGAAAGCCTACTGACAAACTTGTCATTATTGGCAAGCACGACGTGTAGGGAGGCATTGAATGGCCACAACCGGCATAAATCGCAAAGCGGATGCTCAGGGTCCGGCGGAGGGTCAGAATGACGTTATGCGCGTCTGCAATCTGCTTGGCGAAAGCAAGGTCATTAAACGTCCAGTCCGCACCTCATTGGAGGCGCACGACCTGATCGCAGATGGGCTACCGCTTCAGGCTCTCTTATTTTTGATAGACGGGGTGCAGGTGCTTACGACAGGTGACGCACTTCACAAGGCTGTGGGGCTCAGTCATCGCAAGCTTATGCGGCGGAAACCGGGAGCCCAAAGAAAGACGCTTTCAATGGAACTTGGCAGCCGGATCTGGCGCTTTGCCGACATCCTTTCCAAGGCTTCGGACGTTTTGGGAGACCAGAAGCTGGCAAAGGCGTGGCTTCTGGAACCTGCATTCGGTCTCGACCGGCGAAGGCCCATCGACCTTCTGGGGACAGCTGCTGGAACCAAAGCAATTGAAGACCACATCGCCAGAATGGACTATGGGGTTTACTCTTAATCCCATCTTGCCGTTCGTTCTGTCGCCTTGATCATAAACGTGGTGCGCCGCTCATGCTCAATGACGGACGTCTGCCACCTCAATCGCTTCAGTGAAGGCTAGCTTCCGATCGAGACACGCAGGTTCAGCCTGCGCTTGCGTCAACCGACGCCTGTCGCCCTCAACGCGGACAAAAAGTTCCGAAATGCCCTTTGTTTTGGGGGTGGAACACGGCCCAGCCGAGAAACAAAGAGCTGGCGGAGCAATGCTCCGCCAGCTCAATAAGTTCAAAAAGGTGGCCAGAGCTGAGGGCCGAAAGGGCATTCATTTACCCCCTTGACACCCCTTGCGCAGACTTTTGCTTTCGTTTGCGCATTCATTTGCCTTCTCTGACTCTATAACTGCCCGGCCTTCACCCGCACTTCGAATGGCCGCAGCTGCGGCAGGTCATGCAGCCTTCGACCATTTGCATGTCGAACTGGCCGCAACTGGGGCACGCCTTGCCGCGCGGTGCGTTCAGGTTCACCACCTGCGCCTGCGGGTCGGATTTCAGCCCCATGCCCTCGCCTTCCAGGAAGCCGGTCTTGATCATGTGGGTCTCGATCACACCGCCGATCGCCGCCAGGATCGAGGGGATGTATTTGCCCTGCACCCAGGCGCCGCCGCGCGGGTCGAATACCGCTTTCAGCTCCTCAACCACGAACGACACGTCGCCGCCGCGTCGGAACACTGCCGAAATCATCCGGGTCAGCGCCAGGGTCCAGGCGTAGTGCTCCATATTCTTGGAGTTGATGAACACCTCGAACGGGCGGCGGTGGCCGTTGATGATGATATCGTTGATGGTCAGGTAGATCGCGTGCTCGGAATCCGGCCATTTCAGCTTGTAGGTATGGCCCTCCAGCGACTGCGGACGGTCCAGCGGCTCGGACATATAGACGACCTCGGCCCCGTTCTCGTCCACGTCGCTTTCATGCGGCGCCTTGGCGGTCTCGCCCGGCGCGGTGTCGGCACTTTCGCTCACCGACAGGACCGATCCGGTCACGTCGTTCGGGCGGTAGGTGGTACAGCCCTTGCAGCCCTGATCCCAGGCTTGCATGTAGACATCCTTGAAGTCGTCAAAGGAAATGTCTTCCGGGCAGTTGATGGTCTTGGAGATCGACGAGTCGATCCATTTCTGCGCCGCCGCCTGCATCTTGACGTGGGCCGCGGGGCTCAGCGTCTGGGCGTTGACGAAGTAATCGGGCAGCTTCGCGCCGGCGCCGAACTTCTCGCGGTACATCTGCACCGCGTAATCGACCACTTCCTCCTCGGTGCGGCTGCCGTCCTTCTGCAGCACCTTGCGGGTATAAGCATAGGCAAACACCGGCTCAATGCCCGAGGACACGTTGCCCGCGTAAAGGGAAATGGTGCCGGTCGGCGCAATCGAGGTCAGCAGCGCATTGCGGATGCCGTGCTCGCGGATGGCATCGCGCACGTCCTCGTCCATGTTCAGCATGTTGCCGGAGTTCAAATAGGCCTCCGCGTCGAACAGCGGGAACGCGCCCTTTTCCTTGGCCAATTCCACCGACGCCAGATACGCGGCGCGGGCAATTGCGTGCAGCCAGCGGTCGGTCTGACGCGCCGCTTCGTCGGAGCCATACTCCAGACCCAGCATCAAGAGCGCATCCGCCAGGCCGGTGACGCCCAGGCCGATCCGGCGCTTGTTCTTGGCCTCTTCCGCTTGCGCGTCCAGCGGGAACTTGGAGACGTCCACCACATTGTCCATCATCCGCACGGCGGTGGCGACCAGCTCCTGCATCATCTCCTGGTCCAGGTGCGCGTCTTTCTCAAACGGATTAGCTACCAGCCGCGCCATGTTGATCGAGCCCAGCAGGCAGGCACCGTAGGGCGGCAGCGGCTGCTCGCCGCAGGGGTTGGTGGCGCAGATGTTCTCGATGTAGTTGAGGTTGTTGGCCTTGTTGATGCGGTCGATGAAGATCACGCCCGGCTCGGCGTAATCATAAGTCGCCTGCATGATCTTGTTCCACAGATCGCGTGCTTCGACCGTGTGATAGACCTTGCCGTCGAACACCAGCTCCCAGGAGCCATCTGCCTTCACCGCTTCCATGAAGGCATCGGTGACCAGCACCGACATGTTGAACATGCGCAGGCGCGCCGGGTCGGATTTGGCGGTAATGAACTGCTCGATATCCGGGTGGTCGCAGCGCATGGTCGCCATCATCGCGCCGCGGCGGCTGCCGGCCGACATGATGGTGCGGCACATCGCGTCCCACACATCCATGAACGACAGCGGGCCGGAGGCATCCGCCGCCACGCCCTTCACATCGGCGCCGCGCGGCCGGATGGTCGAGAAGTCATAGCCGATGCCGCCGCCCTGCTGCATCGTCAGCGCTGCCTCTTTCAGCATGTCGAAGATGCCCGACATGCTGTCCGGGATGGTGCCCATCACAAAGCAGTTGAACAAGGTCACCTGGCGCGCGGTGCCGGCGCCTGCGGTGATCCGGCCCGCCGGCAGGTATTTGAAGTCTTCCAGCGCGCCGAAAAACTTCTCTTCCCACGCTTCCGGCTCTTTTTCCGCCCGCGCCAGATCCCGCGCAATCCGCCGCCAGGTATCCTCGACGGTCACGTCGATCGGCGCGCCATCGGCCTGCTTGAAACGGTATTTCATATCCCAGATCTGCTCGGCAATGGGGGCGGCAAAGCGGCTCATGTGTCGGTCCTTTGAGTCGTGTGGCGTCTAAGCGTCGGAAAAAGCGGCTCCGGCGCGGGAAATTACCCCCGGCGGCGAATCCGCATATTGTTAATGCTTTCTTGCAGCAAAAGCGTGGAGGAACACAATACCTTGAAGGCAGCGATCAGTAAACTACTATATACTGTCAGAACTCTGGACGACTCTGTGGGGAACCTGTGGATAAACGCGTGAATCTTGTGAAGCTTTCGGTGGGCACCGAAAGCGTCGAAAGCCTGATGGCCTGGCAAGCGATGCGCCGCAAGGATTTGCCCGGCGGCCTGCCCCGCCATGTCACCCGCATGTGGCCCAAGCGCGAGGCCGAAATCCTCAACGGCGGTTCGATTTACTGGGTGATCAAGGGGCTGATCCAATGCCGCCAGCGCATTCTGCGGCTGGATGAGGTGACGGGCGAGGACGGCATCCGCCGCTGCGCTATCGTGCTTGACCCGGAACTGCACCGCACTCACACGGCGCAAAAACGCCCGTTTCAGGGCTGGCGCTACCTGAAGCCCGAAGAATCGCCCGCCGACCTGCCCGCAGGCAAAAGCCAGGAAGAGCCGCTGCCGCCGGAGCTGTCGCAGGCGCTGGCCGAGATTGGCGTGATCTGATCCGGCCGCTGCGGCGGCCTGGGCAGGCGGCAACCCGCCTGCCCCGCCTGCCCCGCCTGCACTGTCAGATTATTTCAGCAGTGCCAGCAGCTCTTTTGCAGCGGCTTCCGACGACGCCGGGTTCTGGCCGGTGACCAGCTTGCCGTCGACCTCGACGTAAGAGGCCCAGTCATCGCCCTTGCGGTAGTCGGCGCCTTTGTCCTTCAGCATGTCCTCGACCAGGAAGGGCACCACATCGGTCAGGCCCACGCCCTCTTCCTCGCCATTGGTAAAGCCGGTCACGCGGCGGCCCTTGACCAGCGGCGCGCCATCGCTGCTCTTCACGTGGCGGAAAACCCCCGGCGCGTGGCAGACGGCCCCGATCGGCCGGTCTGCGGCGGCAAAGCTTTCCAGCAGCTTACGGCTGTCCGCACTCTCGGCCAGATCCCACAGCGGGCCGTGGCCGCCGGGATAAAAGACCGCATCAAACTCGTCCGCTTCGACGCCGGACAGTTTCACCGTATTGGCCAGCGCCTGCTGGGCGGCATCATCCTGCTTGAACCGGCGGGTGGCATCGGTCTGGGCGTCCTCAGAGTCCGACTTCGGGTCCAGCGGCGGCTGGCCGCCCTCGGGCGAGGCCAGAGTGATCTCGGCGCCGGCATCGCGCAGCACGTAATAAGGCGCGGCGAATTCCTCCAGCCAGAACCCGGTTTTTTCCCCGGTGTCCCCCAGCTGATCGTGCGACGTCAAAACCATTAGAATCTTCATAGCCTGTCCTTTCAGTTGGAGTGTACCCACCCCAGCTAAGGCCGGCGCCGCGGATTTAAACCCGGGCGCCGGAGAAAGGCATCACGCGGTGATCACGGTTTCTTGAGCGTGCGGCACCGGCCGTGAAGACACGGCCGCCGCGCTCAGACGCGCTTTTCCAGGAAATCCAGCAGCGTATTCAGCGCCGCCTTGTCCTCGGCCGCGTATTTCGCCACCCGGCTGCGCCACAGGGTTGCCTGCGACTTCAGCACCAGCCCGTCGCTCAAGAGCTTCAGGTGGTTGGCCCGCAGGGTTTCGCCGGTGGATGTGATATCTGCCACCATCTCGGCGGTTTCATTCTTCACCGTGCCTTCGGTCGCGCCCTGGCTGTCCACCAGCTTGTAATCCGCAACCCCGGCATCGGTCAGGAATTCCCGCACCAGCCGGTGGTACTTGGTGGCAATCCGCAGCCGGTGGCCATGCTGGGTGCGGAAGGCCGAAGCCACCGCATCAAGGTCATCCAGCGTATCCACGTCGATCCAGAACTGCGGCACTGCCAGCACCAGGTCGGCGTGGCCGAACCCCAGCTCCGCCAGGCTCTCCACCTGCTGCTCGAACCGCGGCAGCTTCTCCTGCACCAGATCGGTGCCGGTGACGCCCAGGTGAATGCGCCCCGCCGCCAGCTCGCGCGGGATCTCGCCCGCCGACAGCAGCACCAGCTCCATATTCGACACACCCTCGACAGCGCCGGCGTACTCCCGGTCGGATCCGGTCCGCGACAAGGTCACGCCGCGCTTGGCGAACCAGTCAAAGGTTTTTTCCATCAGCCGCCCCTTGGACGGCACCCCCAGCTTCAAGGTCATGCGCGTGCCTCCTCCAGCTGCAGCATCAGGTCCGGGCGCAGCACGCCGCCCACTGCCGGGATCTCCTCGCCGCCGCCCAGCTGCCGGGTCAGCGCGTCATAGCGCCCGCCGCTGGCCACCGGCGGCAGATCAGGCCGCGCCTCGGCATAGAAGCCAAAGACAAAACCGTCGTAATATTCCATCGAGGTGCGCCCGTAAGAGGCCTCGAAATCGAGGTTCTCCACATCCACCCCGCGCGCCTTCATCGCCGCGGTGCGCCCGTCCAGCCGGTCCAGCGCCGCATTGATCTGCGGCAGGTCCACGGCAATGTCGCGCATCTGCTCGGTGGCAAAGGGCACCGTCTCCCGCACCGCCATCAGCGCCTCCAGCGCCAGCAGCTCATGCTCAGCAATCGGCGGCGCCTTGGCATCCTCGCGCAGCGCATCGACCCGCGCCTGAACTTCGGCCGCGCGGCGCTTGCCCAGCTCCACAGCCGAACCGGTCAGATCGCCCTCGGTCTCCAGCAGCTTTTTGCGGCTTTCCGGCACCGGGGCGCGGCCCGCAAAACGGTCCAGCAAGGAGCGGAACCGGCGCGGCCGCCAGATGTGGCGCATCAGCGCCGCCTTGCGTTTCTCCGTGGTGTTCAGCCCCTGCACAGCGGCCATCAGAATGCCGATGTCACCGGTTGCCGCCCGCAAGGGCAACCCGCGCACCTGCAGCGCAAACAGTGAAAACACCTCCGCATCCGCAGCCGCCGCATCGTTGCGCTCAAACACCTCATAACCGACCTGCAGGTATTCGTTGGGCCGGTCCGGAAAATGCTCCTGACGGCGGAAAACCTCGCCCGAATAGGTATAGCGCGCAGGCTCGGCACCGTGGCGCATATGCGCTTCTACCACCGGCACGGTGAAATCCGGGCGCAGCATCTGCTCGCCGCGCAGCGCGTCCGAAGTCACATAGGCGCGCGCCCGGATGTCCTCGCCGTAAAGATCCAGCAATGTGCCGGCCGGCTGCAGCAGCGGCGTATCCACCACCTGCGCGCCAGCGGCCTCGAAGCGGACCCGCAGCTGCGCTGCGCGCGCCTGAATGTCAGAACGAACCGCCATGATCAGCCCTGCCCGTCCAGGATTTCACGCACCTTGGCAACCAGCTCCGTGCGCGGCACTTCAAACTGGCTCGGGCGTTCCTTCCATTCTTCCAAGGTGGCGCTTTCGGCGATCTTGGCGCCCAGGATCAGGTCCTTGATCTGCACAACGCCATTGGCCTTCTCATCACCGCCTTCGATCACGGCGACCGGGGAGTTCCGCTTGTCCGCATATTTCAGCTGGTTGCCGAAGTTCTTGGGATTGCCCAGGTAAACCTCGGCCCGGATCCCCGCATTGCGCAGCTCCGCCACCATCGCCTGGTAATCCGCCATCCGGTCACGGTCCATCACGGTGACGACCACCGGTCCGGTGGCCTCCGCCGTCAGCCGCCCCTTGGCGTGCAGCGCCGCCAACAGCCTGTCGACACCAACCGAGACCCCCACCGCAGGCACTTCCTGCCCGGTGAAGCGTTTGACCAGACCGTCATAGCGCCCGCCGCCCGAGACCGAACCGAACTGCCGCTTGCGGCCCTTTTCATCCAGGATCTCAAAGGTCAGCTCTGCCTCGAACACAGTACCAGTGTAGTAGCCAAGACCGCGCACCACAGATGGGTCGATCACAATTCGGTCAGCTCCATACCCCTGCGCAGAAAGCAGCTCAGCAATCTCTCCAAGCTCCTTAATCCCCTGGGCACCGATTTCTGACGAACCAATGGCAGCTTCAAGATTGCCCAAAGTGTCTTTGTCTGTCGCGCCCTTCGCCAAAAGGAATGAGACAATGGGTTCTATTGCGTGTTCAGTAAGACCAACGCCTTCGATGAACGCACCAGAGGCATCCTCCCGCCCTTCTCCCAGCAACTCTATAACGCCTTCAATGCCGACCTTATCAAACTTATCAATAGTTCTCAAAATGTTGGCGCGCCACTCTCCAAGATCGTCCCAATGACCTGGAGCCTCGCCTTCTGGCCGAGGCATTGCAGCCTCTGCAGCCTCCAGCACGCCGTTCAGAACCTTGCGGTTGTTGACCCGCACCAGGTAATCGCCGCGCGGAATGCCGACGGTTTCCAGCGTGTCGGACAGCATCGCGCAGATCTCGGCGTCAGCGGCCATAGAGGCGCTGCCCACGGTATCCGCATCGCACTGATAGAACTGGCGGAAGCGGCCCGGCCCAGGCTTTTCATTGCGCCAGACCGGCCCCATCGCATAGCGGCGGTAAGGCGTCGGCAGGTCGTTGCGGTGCTGGGCATAAACACGCGCCAAAGGCGCCGTCAGGTCATAGCGCAGCGCCATCCAGTCGCCGTTTCCTTCGTCCTCGGTCTCCTGCCAGGCAAAAACACCCTCGTTCGGACGGTCCACGTCCGGCAGGAATTTGCCCAGCGCCTCAACGGTTTCCACCGCCGAGGACTCCAGCGCTTCAAACCCGTAATGATGATACACACCCGCGATGGCCCGCAGCATCTCGCTGCGCTGGGTCACCTCCGCACCGAAATAGTCACGGAACCCCTTCGGCGTCTGCGCCTTGGGGCGGGGCTGTTTCTTCACTTTGGCCATATCAGGCCTCCTCACGGGTAGCGGTTTCACTCGCCCGGCGGTCTAGCGGAAGCAGGCCGCAACAGCAAGACGAAGGCGGCGGAGGCAGTTCCGCAGCTCATTATTAAGGCATAGGGGCTGTGCCGCCCCGTGGGGGCGGACTGGCGCGGCCCGGCCTCACGTCCGGGCGGGACTTTGCATTTGAACGTTGCTCCTTTAAGAGCCCCATCAGACCTAAGGAGACACCTCATGCAGCATCTGGAAGAGCAAATCGCCCATCTGACCCGCAGCGTGGAGGAAATGAGCGACGTGATCGCCCGCCAGCAGAAGGAGATCGACGTGCTGACCCGCCGCGTTGCGATGCTGATGCAGCGCGAAGCCACCCGCGAGCAGGACGGCACCGGCGGCGTGGTCTTCGGCGACGAACGCCCGCCGCATTACTGAGGCAGCTCAGGGTCGCGACGCCGTCGGCAGGACGCGCCCCCTGCACTAGCCCGGCTCAGGCGCGGCTACCGGTCGGCAGGTGCTGCGCAGCTTTGCGGCCTACGCAAAACCAAAGTCCTGCCCCACGATGCGCGACGCAAGTTTCACATGTTCGGCCTGCCCCTCAGCCTCGGCAAGGGCAGCAAGCGGAACGTCCAGCTCATAGACAAGCTTTTCGCCGTCCACCGTCCGGCGGGCCGTTCCCTGCAGCATTGACGGGACAATCTGCGTCAGGAGACGGGTGCCAAATCCGGTCCGCCCGGTGCCGGCCCCGTCCAGAGCCTCCTCCGGCAGCCGGGGCACGTCTTCCTCCCAGCGCAGCTGCAGCCGTTTCTCACCGGCGCTGTCTCCGCTGAGCGACCATGAAACGCGGATACGTGCGTCTTCGGCGTTCAAGGAGCCGTACTTTTGCGCATTGGTTGCCAATTCGTGCAGCGCCAGGCTGATCTGCTGCGCCGCCTCCTGGCCTGTGGCCACTTCGGGGCCTTCAACCGACATCCTGTCGCCGAAGGTCAGCAGCACCGGCTCCAGCTGTGACCGCACAATGTCAGCCAGATCAGCCGACGCGCCGGTCGGCTCTTTCATGACAGTCTGTGTTGCAGAGGCAAGCGCATTGAGCCGCCCCGTGAAGGTATCAATGAATTGGCTCACGTCCGACACGCCGCGGGCGCTCTGCCGTGCCATCGAGGAGACCACAGCAATCATGTTGTGGCTCCGGTGGACAGCTTCCCGCGCCGTCACGGCAAGCTTCGCGTTGACGTTCCTGAGCTCGGCCGTTCTTTCTTCGACCTGAACTTCAAGCTCATGCCGGGCCTGCCGCAGGACGTTAAGGGTCGCCTCATGTGCAGCCACTTCGTCCAACAGCTTGCTGTTGGCAAGTTCCAGCTCGCGGCGGCTCGGTATCGCGACGAGGACCGGAATCAGCTTGAACAGCACCACCGCGGTGGATGCCGATACCAGCGCCGTGGCGAGCTTGACAAAGCCATGCACCGGATAAATCGGCCACCACAGCGTCACAATGGACAGCGCATGTGTCAGGCCGCAAAGCAGGATGAAGGAGGCGAAAAGCCAGACCAGCCCGCGGTGCTTCAGATCGGTGCGCTGCCGAAGAACTTTGAGCAGGGCCAGCGGAATGGCGAAATACGCAAGGAAAATCAGCATATCCGACCCGGCCCAGAGGATCAGCAGCCAAGGTTCCCAAAGCAGGCACATGCCGTGCGGCATATATTGCGTGAAATCCAACAACGTCTGCAACGCGGCAATCTCCAGTCCTGCAGGGGAACCGATGTCGGCCGGAACCATTTATGCGTTTATTGCGGTCAGACCGTGATACTTTGTTATTTGAATTCCACAAGGCAAATCGCACCGCAGGCTGGGGCGCTCCACCGCGGTCAGACAGAGTGATACCCCGCCCTCAAATCTCCTCCACATCCATCACCCCGTCCAGCGATTTCAGCGCGCCCTTGATCTGCGGGTTGATCGGAAACGGTTGGCCCAGATCCATCTCCACATCGCCGGGCAGGCCGGGGTCCTGCAGGTACATATAGACCTCGCCGCGGGCGGCATTGCGGGCCGCTGCCTTGGCGTCCTCCAGCACCTGCGCCACGGTGCCCACGGCAGCCGCATCGCTCAAGTACACCCGCAGGGAGCTGCGGCCGGCATCGGCAATCGCGCTGTCCACCGGCCCGACTGAGCGCACCAGCAGCTTCAGCTGGTCGCTCTCCATCGTCGCCTCGGCGGTGATCACCACCTTGGCGCCGGTCTCCAGAAACTCGCGGGACTTCTCCAGCACCTCGGAAAACAGCGTGACTTCAAAAGCGCCGGAAGGGTCCGACAGCTGGGCAAAGGCAAAGCGGTTGCCGCGCGCCGACTTGCGCTCCTGCCGCCCGGCCACCACACCGGCCATCTTGGCCATAAACGGGCCGCGCTCGGCCTTGGCGGTCACTTCGTCCAGCGTCATCACATCCTTGCGTTTCAGCGCCGGCATGTAGTCGTCCAGCGGATGTCCCGACAGGTAAAAGCCGATCGCCTTGAACTCCTCGCTCAACCGCTCGGCGGGCAGCCAGTCCGGCACATTGGGCAGCCGCGGCTCCGGCAGGTCCTCGCCCGCCTCGCCGAACAGCGACACCTGGCTGGAGTTGCGCTGATCATGCACGGCGGCGGAGTAATCGACCAGCGCACCCAGGCTTTCAAACACCCTGCGGCGGTTGGAGTCCAGCTGGTCGAAGGCCCCCGCCCGCGCCAGCATTTCCAAGGGCCGCTTGCCGACCTTTTTCAGGTTCACCCGGCGGGCAAAGTCGAAGACATTGACAAAGGGTTTTTCCCGCCCGTCCTCGTTGCGCGCCTCGGCAACCAGCCGCATCACGTCCAGACCGACGTTCTTCAGCGCGCCCAGCGCATAGACCAGCTCACCGTTGACCACGTTGAACGTCGCCAGCGAGCGGTTGACGCAAGGCGGCACAAATTTCAGCCCCAGCCCCTTCTTCACTTCCTCGAAGTAGATCGCCAGCTTGTCGGTCAGATGGATATCGCAGTTCATGACGCCCGCCATGAACTCCACCGGGTGGTTCGCCTTCAGCCAGCCGGTCTGATACGACACCACCGCATAGGCCGCCGCGTGCGACTTGTTGAAGCCGTAGTTGGCGAATTTCTCCAGAAGGTCGAAGACCTCAGACGCCTTCTTCTTGTCGACCCCGTTCTCCGCCGCGCCCTTTTCGAACTTCGGGCGTTCGGCGTCCATCGCCTCCTTGATCTTCTTACCCATCGCCCGGCGCAACAGGTCGGCGCCGCCAAGCGTATAGTTCGCCATCACCTGGGCGATTTGCATCACCTGCTCCTGATAAACGATGATGCCCTGGGTTTCCTCCAGGATATGGTCGATCAGCGGGTGGACCGAGGTGATCTCGCGCTGGCCGTTCTTCACCTCGCAGTAGACCGGGATGTTCTCCATCGGACCCGGGCGGTACAGCGCCACCAGCGCCACGATGTCCTCGATACAAGTAGGCTTCATGCGCTTCAGCGCATCCATCATGCCGGTGGATTCCACCTGGAACACGGCGACCGTCTTGGCGCGTGAATAAAGGTCATAGGTGACCTTGTCGTCCAGCGGGATGGCGTTGATCTGGTTCTCCGCGCCCTCGGGCGGGTCATAGAGCTGGGTGCCATCGGCGGCGATATGCAGGTCGCGGCCCGATTGGAAAATCAGGTCCATCGCGTTCTGAATGACGGTCAGGGTTTTCAGGCCGAGGAAGTCGAACTTCACCAGCCCCGCCTGCTCCACCCATTTCATGTTGAACTGGGTTGCCGGCATGTCGGAGCGCGGATCGCGGTAAAGCGGCACCAGCGCGTCCAGCGGCCTATCACCAATCACCACACCCGCTGCGTGGGTACCGGCGGACCGCAACAGGCCTTCCACCTGCTGCCCATAGGTCAGCAGACGGTCCACCACCGGCTCGTTCCGCGCCTCCTCGCTCAGCCGCGGCTCTTCCTTCAGCGCGTCGGCGATGGACATCGGCTTCACGCCCTCGACCGGGATCAGCTTGGACAGCCGGTCCACCTGGCCATAGGGCATCTGCAAGACCCGCCCCATATCGCGCACCGCCGCCTTGGACAGAAGCGCGCCAAAGGTGATGATCTGCCCCACCTTGTCGCGGCCGTATTTCTCCTGCACGTATTTGATCACCTCTTCCCGGCGGTCCATGCAGAAGTCGATGTCGAAGTCAGGCATCGACACCCGTTCCGGGTTCAGGAAGCGTTCGAACAGCAGTGAATACCGCAGCGGGTCAAGGTCGGTAATCGTCAGCGCATAGGCCACCAAAGAGCCCGCACCGGAGCCCCGCCCCGGCCCCACCGGAATATCGTGATCCTTGGCCCATTGGATGAAGTCGGCAACGATCAGGAAGTAACCGGGAAACCCCATGCCCTCAATGATGCCCAGCTCGAAATCGAGCCGCTCCTGGTATTCCTCGACGCTCACCGCGTGCGGGATCACCGCCAGGCGTTTCTGCAAGCCCTCGTTAGCGATGCGGCGCAGCTCGGCCACCTCGTCGTCGGCGAACTTCGGCAGGATCGGGTCGCGCCTATAGGCCATGAAGGCGCAGCGCTTGGCGATCTCCACCGTGTTTTCAACCGCCTCGGGCAGGTCGGCAAACAGCGCAACCATCTCCTCCTGGCTCTTGAAGTAATGCTGCGCGGTCAGGCGGCGGCGCGGCTCGGCCTGATCGACATAGGCGCCCTCGGCGATACAGATCATCGCGTCGTGCGCTTCATACATCTCCGTGTTCGGGAAATAGACGTCATTCGTCGCAACCAGCGGCAGGTCCATGGCATAGGCCATCTCCACATGGCCACGCTCGGTCTGCTTCTCCGACTCCGGCTGGCCGTGCTCGCCTGGGTGGCGCTGCAGCTCGACATAGAGCCTATCCGGGAAAATCGCCTTGAGCTGCTGCATCAGCGCTTCCGCCGCCGGGCGCTGGCCCATCTGCAAAAGCCGCCCCACCGGCCCGTCCGGCCCGCCGCTGAGGCAGATCACACCGCCGGAGTTCGCCTCAAGCTCCTCCAGCGTCACATGCGGCAGCTCGCCCCCCTGCCGCAGGTACAGGCAGGAGTTCAGCTTCATCAGATGCTCATATCCCGCCTCGCTCTGGGCCAGCAGCACCAGCGGTGCGGGCGGCTTGGGCCGCTCGCCGGGCGCCGGTTCGGTGAACCGCAGATCCACCTGGCAGCCGATGATCGGCTGCACCCCGGCGCCGCTCGCTGACACGGAAAATTCCAGCGCCGAGAACAGGTTGTTGGTATCGGTCACCGCAATCGCGGGCATACCGTGCTTCTTGCACAGGTCCGGCAGCTTTTTCAGCCGCAGGGCGCCTTCCAGCAGCGAGTATTCGGTATGGGTGCGCAGATGAATGAATCGGGGAGAGCTTGTCATGCCGCCACGCTACCGTATTGCCGCAACGGGGTGAAAGAGTGAACTGCACGGCCTGCCTCCCGGAATAGCGGAACGAACCACAGGCATTTTCAGGATTTTTTTGAAGCTGTTTCGCACCGCAGCCGGGCCGCCCGTAAAGGTACAGCTAAAAAGCATAAAAAATAACAACATAACCCTAATTGCCGCAATTTTCTTGCGCCGCAAAATACTGCACCGCAGCGGCGGTTTTCCTTGCTTTGACAAGGGGATGCTCCCTAGGCTGGTATCAGCAAGCAAAAAACAGCCCGCCTCTCCTTCTACGCCGCATCGAAGGGAGGCACACCGGGTCAACGGGGTAACGCGGCGGGTCTCGGGAAGATGGCACTCACCTTTCGTCTGAACGGTGAAACGGTCCGCATCACGGACGCAAGCCCATCAGTAACGCTGCTGGACTGGCTGCGCGAAGAAAAGGGCCTCACCGGCACCAAAGAAGGCTGCAACGAAGGCGATTGCGGCGCCTGCACTGTCATGGTCACCGATTCACGTGGATCCAAGGCCTTGAACGCCTGCATCCTGTTCCTGCCGCAGCTGCAGGGCAAGTCGGTGCGCACCGTCGAAGGTGCCTCCGGCCCGGACGGCAGCCTGCACCCGGTGCAGCAGGCCATGGTCGATCACCACGGCAGCCAATGCGGCTTCTGCACCCCCGGTTTCATCATGTCGATGGTCACCGCCCACGCCAACGGCGCCACGGATTTCGACGACCAGCTGGCAGGCAACCTCTGCCGCTGCACCGGCTACGCCCCGATCATCCGCGCCGCCGAGGCCGCAAAAGACGACCCCGTTCCCGACTGGATCGCCCAAGAAGGATCCTTCATCTGGCCGGAAATGTCCCGGGGGGAGGCCGCAGGCCGGGGGGCAGAGCCCCCTTCCGGCAAACAGGCGGCAGCGCCCCCGCTCCTGCCAGCCTCATCCGACGAACTCGCCGAACTCTACAGCGCCCACCCCGAGGCCACCCTGATTGCAGGCGCCACCGATGTGGGCCTCTGGGTCACCAAGCAGCTCCGCCACCTGCCGCAAATGATCTTCCTTGGCGGCTGCGATGACTTGAAGGGCATTGAGGTCACGGACAGCGCCGTCCGCATCGGCGCCATGGCCGACATGAACGCCCTGCGCGCCGCGATGGATCCGCTGCACCCGTCCTTCGCGGAAATGCTGCGCCGCTTTGCCTCCCAGCAGATCCGCGCCGCCGCCACCATCGGCGGCAATATCGCCAACGGCTCCCCCATCGGCGACACCCCGCCCGCGCTGATTGCCCTCGGCGCCACCCTGCATCTGCGCAAGGGCGGCGACCGCCGCGAACTGCCGCTGGAGGATTTCTTCCTCGACTACGGCAAGCAGGACCGCCAGCCGGGTGAGTTCGTCGAGGCCGTCAGTTTCCCGCGCCAGCCCGACGCCCTGAAGGTCTACAAGCTGTCGAAACGCTTTGACCAGGATATCTCCGCCGTCCTCGGCGCCTTCAACGTGACCGTGATGAACGGCAAGGTCTCCGCCGCCCGCATCGCCTTTGGCGGCATGGCCGGCATTCCGAAACGCGCCGCACACGTCGAGGCGGCCCTGGCTGGCCAGCCCTGGACCGAAACCACGATCGGTGCCGCCGCCAAGGCCTTTGATCAGGACTTCACCCCGATGTCCGACATGCGCGCCTCTGCCGAATACCGGCTGGAGACCGCGCGCAATATGCTGACCCGCTATTTCGCCGACCTGAACGGCCAGCCGGTCTCGGTGCTGGAGGTGCGGCCATGAGTGTCAGCAAACCCCTCCCCCATGACTCCGCTTGGCTGCACGTAACCGGCGCGGCCCGTTATACCGATGACATCCCCAGCCCCCGCGGCACGCTGCATCTGGCCTTCGGCGTTTCCCCTATTGCCCGCGGCCATGTCACCGGCATGGACCTGAGCGAAGTGCAGCAAAGCCCCGGCGTCGTGGCGGTGCTGACCGCCAAGGGGCTGCCGTTTTCCAATGACGTCTCCCCCTCGATCCATGACGAGCCGCTGCTGGCGGCGGGTACCGTCAACTATGTTGGCCAGCCGGTGTTTGTGGTGGTGGCCGACAGCCACCTGAATGCCCGCATCGCCTCCCGCAAGGGCAAGGTCGACTACCAGGAAGAACCCGCCCTCCTGACCTTGGACGCCGCGCTGGCCGCCGACAGCCGTTTCGAGGAAGGCCCGCGCATCTACCGCAAAGGCGACGCAGCCAAAGCCATTGATGCCGCCCCGCACACCGTCGAGGGCACGTTTGAACTGGGCGGGCAGGAGCATTTCTATCTCGAAGGCCAGGCGGCCATGGCGCTGCCGCAGGAGGATGGCGGCATGCACGTCCACTCCTCCACCCAGCACCCGACCGAGATTCAGCACAAGGTGGCAGAGGCGATCGGCCTGCCGATGCACGCCGTCCGGGTCGAGACCCGCCGCATGGGCGGCGGCTTTGGCGGCAAGGAAAGCCAGGGCAACGCGCTGGCCGTAGCCTGCGCCGTCGCTGCCCGGCTGACCGGCAAGCCCTGCAAGATGCGCTATGACCGCGACGACGACATGGTGATCACCGGCAAGCGCCACGCCTTCCGCATCTCCTACCGTGCGGGATTCGGCGAGGACGGCCGCCTGCAAGGCGTCGAGTTCCTGCATCTGGTGGATTGCGGCTGGGCGCAGGACCTGTCGCTGCCGGTCGCTGACCGCGCCATGCTGCACGCCGACAACGCTTACCTCATCCCCAATATCCGCATCGAAAGCCACCGCCTGCGCACCAACCGGCAAAGCGCCACCGCCTACCGCGGCTTTGGCGGCCCGCAGGGCATGGTGGGGATCGAACGGGTGATGGACCATATCGCGCATGACCTGGGGATGGACCCGGCTGAGCTGCGGCAGCGCAACTACTACGCGCCGATGCAATCACCAGACGCGCCCGCAGGCGAACCGCAGGACACCTCCGGCCAGCCGCTGGACCCGGACGCCGATCTCGCCTCCCGCGGCGCACCAGTGCAGCCCGCCAAAACCAGCCTGCCGCCCAAGGACGTGCAGACCACGCCCTACCACATGCCGGTCGAGGACTTTATCCTGCACGATCTGACCGCGCAGCTGCTGAAATCCTCGGACTACGCGGCGCGCAAGGCGGACATTGCCAAGTGGAACCAAGGCCAGACCCACCTGAAGCGGGGCATCGCCTTTTCGCCGGTGAAGTTCGGGATTTCTTTCACCCTGACACATCTCAACCAGGCCGGCGCGCTGGTGCATGTCTACCAGGACGGCTCGGTGCATCTGAACCATGGCGGCACCGAGATGGGCCAGGGGCTGTTCCAGAAGGTGGCGCAGGTCGCCGCCAGCCGCTTTGGCATCCCGCTGGAGAAGGTGAAGATCACTGCCAGCGACACCGGCAAGGTGCCCAATACCTCG
The DNA here is from genome assembly GCF_054968485.1 of Leisingera sp. G5_S3_59_S7. Classification (NCBI taxonomy): domain Bacteria; kingdom Pseudomonadati; phylum Pseudomonadota; class Alphaproteobacteria; order Rhodobacterales; family Roseobacteraceae; genus Leisingera; species Leisingera sp. G5_S3_59_S7. The sequence continues at coordinate 12,984 of NZ_JBQKUH010000053.1, read as the reverse complement.
GCCACCGCCGCCTCCTCCGGCTCGGACCTGAACGGCATGGCAGTCAAGGCCGCCTGCGACACCCTGCGCAGCCGCATGGCCGAGCATCTGGCGCTGCAGCATCAGGCCAATCCCGGCGATGTGGTGTTTTCAAACGGCATGGTGCGGATCGGTCAGGATGAGATGACATTCGAGAAGGCCGCGATGGCCTGCTACCAGGGCCGCGTCAGCCTGTCCGCCACCGGTTTCTACAAGACCCCCAAGGTCGAATGGGACCGGATCAAGGGCCAGGGCCGCCCGTTCTACTATTTCGCCTACGGCGCCGCGGTGACAGAGGTGGCGGTGGATGCGCTCACCGGCGAGAACCGCATCCTGCGCGCCGACATCCTGCATGACGCCGGCGCCTCGCTGAACCCGGGCATCGACATCGGCCAGATCGAGGGCGGCTATGTCCAGGGCGCGGGCTGGCTGACGACAGAGGAACTGGTCTGGGACGATACCGGCCGCCTGCGCACCCACGCGCCTTCCACCTACAAGATCCCCGCCTGTTCCGACCGGCCGGATGTGTTCAACGTGAATCTTTTCGACGGCCAGAACCGCGAGGACACGATTTACCGCTCCAAGGCAGTGGGGGAGCCGCCGTTCATGCTGGGCATCTCCGCCTGGCTGGCCCTCAGCGATGCAGTCGCTGCCTTTGGCACCGCCTACCCGGCGCTGAACGCGCCCGCCACCGCCGAAGAAGTCTGGCGCGCGGTCCGGAGAGTGCGCGATGGGATTTGATGTCGAGGAGCTGCGCCGGGCGGTTGCCGCGCATGGCCGCGTGGTGCGGGTGGTGATTGCCGCCATCCGCGGCTCCTCCCCGCGGGAGGCGGGCACCGCGATGCTGGTCTGGCAGGACGGCCAGTCCGGCACCATCGGCGGCGGCACCCTGGAATATGAGGCGGCAGAGGCCGCCCGCGGGCAAGTGGCCCCCAAGCAGATCAGCACCCACGCGCTGGGGCCGGACCTGGGCCAGTGCTGCGGCGGTGCGGTGACGCTTTTCAGCGAAGTCTACGAGGCCGCAGACCTGGCCGCGCTGGACGCGGACATCATCGCCCGCCCGGCCAGCCCGGCGCTGATGCCGATGGCGGTGAAGCGGCTCCTAGCGGACGCCCGCAGCCAGGGGCTGGCGCCGGCGCCGCAGCTGGTGGATGGCTGGATGATTGAACCGGTGCACCAGCCGCAGCTACCGGTCTGGATCTGGGGCGCGGGCCATGTCGGCCGGGCGCTGGTGAATGTGCTGGCGCCGCTGCCGGACCTGCAGATCACCTGGGTGGACACCGACGCCGCGCGTTTCCCGGCAGAGATCCCCCCCGGCGTCACCGCGGTTCCGGCAGCTGACGTTGCGCTCCTTGTGCGCCATGCGCCTGAAAACGCTGCGCATTTGGTGCTGACCTATTCCCATGCGCTGGATCTGGCGCTATGCCACGCGCTGTTGAGTCATGGCTTTGCCTTTGCCGGGCTGATCGGCTCCAAAACCAAATGGGCGCGGTTCCGCTCGCGTCTTGCCGCCCTGGGGCACTCTTCCGGGGCAATCGCAAGGATCACCTGCCCGATCGGCGATCCGGAACTTGGAAAACATCCGCAGATGATTGCGGTCGGTGTTGCGGCGCAGCTGCTGCGGCATGGAAAAGAAGACGAACAGAGAGAGGACCGGCGCGCGTGAGTGTACCACTGTTGAGCCTGCAAGGCCTGACCAAGGCCTACCCCGGGGTTGTGGCCAATGACACCGTTTCCTTTGACATCGGCGAGGGAGAGGTTCACGCCCTGCTCGGCGAAAACGGCGCCGGGAAATCGACGCTGGTCAAGATGATCTATGGCCTGGTGAAGCCTGACAGCGGCCAGATGCTCTTGCGCGGGGAGCCCTTTGCCCCGGCTGAGCCGCGCGCGGCACGCGCTGACGGCATCGCCATGGTATTCCAGCATTTCTCCCTGTTCGACGCGCTGAACGTGGCCGAGAACATTGCGCTCGGCATGGAGAACCCGCCGGAGATGCGCGACCTCGCCGCCCGGATCCGCGAGGTGTCGGAAACCTACGGCCTGCCGCTGGACCCGTTCCGCACCGTCGGCGACCTGTCCGCGGGCGAACGCCAGCGGGTCGAGATCATTCGCTGCCTGCTGCAAGACCCGAAACTGCTGATCATGGACGAGCCGACCTCGGTGCTGACGCCGCAGGAAGTCGATATCCTGTTCGAAACCCTGCAGAAACTGCGCGCCGAAGGCACCTCGATCCTTTATATCTCGCACAAGCTGGAGGAAATCCGCACCCTGTGCGACCACGCCACCATCCTGCGGCTGGGCAAGAATGTGGGCGAATGCACCCCGGCTGACACCTCGGCCCGCGATATGGCGGAAATGATGGTCGGCAGCACCCTGCAAACACCCCAGCGCGAAGCCCGCGAGTTCGGCCCCGTCGCGATGGATATTTCGGGACTGTCGGTGCCGGCGCCATCCGCCTTCGGCACCGCGCTGAAGAACGTGCATCTGACCGTGCGCAAGGGCGAGATCCTCGGCATCGGCGGCGTTGCCGGCAACGGCCAGGACGAATTGCTGGGCGTCCTCTCCGGCGAAACCCTGACCGAGGCGGATGCGGTGAAGCTGCATGGGCAGCCCATCGGCAAGCTGGGCCCCACGGCCCGGCGCAAGCTCGGCGTGCTGGCAGCACCCGAGGAACGCCTCGGCCACGCCGCCGCGCCTGATATGAGCCTGACGGAAAACGCCATGCTCACCGGCTCGGTGCGCGAGGGGCTGGAGAAGAACGGTTTTCTGGATTGGGGCAAGACCAAAGACTTCGCCGAGCGCATCATCAAGGCGTTTGACGTGCGCACCCCCGGCCCCGGCAATGCGGCGCGGTCGCTGTCGGGCGGCAACCTGCAGAAATACGTGATCGGCCGCGAGGTGCTGCAGAACCCCGAGGTGCTGGTGGTCAACCAGCCGACCTGGGGCGTCGATGCCGCCGCCGCCGCCGCGATCCGCCAGTCGCTGCTGGATCTGGCCGCCAAGGGCGCCGCAGTGATCTGCATCAGCCAGGACCTGGATGAGCTGATGGAAATCTCCGACAGCTTTGCCGCCCTGAACGAAGGCCGCCTCAGCGCGCCGCGCAAGGCTGCGGGGCTGACGGTGGACGAGATCGGCCTGATGATGGGCGGCGCGCATGGGATGGAGGTGGCGCATGTCTGAGAGTTTGCGACGCCTCCCCGCCCGGCGGCCAAGCCGCCTGCCGGGCAGCGGGCGGGAGTATTTTTGGAAAGATGAAAAGGGAGCCGCTTGAATGATCCGGCTTGAGAAAAGGCCGCAGCCGTCGCGGGCCTGGTCGATGGCGACGCCGCTGGTGGCGGTGCTGGCGACGATGTTTTTCGGCGGGCTGCTGTTTGCCGCGCTTGGCAAACCGCCGGTTGAGGCGATCCGCACCATCTTTTGGGAGCCGCTGTTTGGCGAGTTCGCCTTCTACTACCGCCCGCAGCTGCTGGTGAAAGGCGCGCCGCTGGTGCTGATTGCCATCGGCCTGTCGCTGGGCTTTCGCGCAGGCATCTGGAACATCGGCGCCGAGGGCCAGTACATCATGGGCGCCATCTTCGGCGCCGGGGCCGGCCTTGCCTTCTACCCCTCCGAGTCGTTCCTGATCTTCCCCTTCATGGTCCTTGCCGGCGCATTCGGCGGCTGGATCTGGGCGATGATCCCGGCGATCCTCAAGACACGCTTTGGCACCAACGAAATCCTGGTCTCCTTGATGCTGGTCTATGTGGCCGAACAGTTCCTCGCCTCGGTCTCCTTGGGCCTGTTGAAGAACCCCGAGGGTTTCGGCTTCCCCGGCTCACGCAACCTGCAAGCCTGGGACAGCGCCCATAACGCCGAGCTGATCGCGGGCACCGGCATGCACTGGGGCGTGGTGGCGGCGCTGATTGCAGTGATCTTTGCCTATGTGCTGCTGAACCGGCACATGACCGGCTATCACATCCGCCTGACCGGCGAGGCACCGAGGGCGGCGCGCTTTGCAGGCGTGAACCCCACCCGGCTGGTGCTGTTCTGCCTTGGCACTTCTGGTGCTCTGGCAGGTCTTGCCGGCATGTTCGAGGTCTCCGGCCCCTCCGGCCAGATCAGCATCGACTTCAACGTCGGCTATGGCTTTACCGCGATCATTGTGGCCTTCCTGGGCCGCCTGCATCCGGTGGGCATCCTGCTGGCAGGCGGGCTGATGGCGCTGACCTACATTGGCGGCGATATCGCGCAGTCGAACCTGCAGCTGCCGGCCGCAGCCATTCAGGTTTTCCAGGGGATGCTTCTGTTCTTCCTGCTGGCCTTTGACCTGCTGACCAATTTCCGGATCGCAATCGGCAAGCCGGAGGTGGCGTAACATGGATCTTTCTGCAATCAACCCGGTCCTGCTCATCGCCTCGCTGATGGTGGCGGCAACCCCGCTCCTGCTGGCGGCCATCGGTGAATTGGTGGTCGAGAAATCCGGCGTGCTGAACCTTGGGGTCGAGGGGATGATGATCGTTGGCGCCATCGCGGGCTTTGCCACCGCAGTGGAAAGCGGCTCGCCCCTCCTGGGCTTCATTGCCGCTGCCATCGCAGGCGCGGCGCTGTCGGTCCTGTTTGCGATCCTCACCCAGTTTGCCCAGGCCAACCAGGTGGCCTCCGGCCTGTCGCTGACACTGTTCGGGCTGGGCCTGTCGGCGCTGATGGGGCAGTCCTATGTCGGTGTGAAGCCGCCGCAGATGGGCGATGTTCACATCCCGGTGCTCAGCGACCTGCCCGTCGTTGGCCCGATCCTGTTCGGCCACGACATCATCCTCTACTTCGGCATCGTCCTGACCGCTGCCGTCTGGTGGGTGCTGAAATACTCGCGCCTCGGCCTGGTGCTGCGCGCGGTGGGCGAGAACCACGATGCTGCCCATGCGCTGGGCTACAAGGTGATCAAGATCCGTCTGATGGCGATCATGTTCGGCGGCGCCTGTGCGGGCCTCGGCGGCGCCTACATCAGCCTGATCCGGGTGCCGCAGTGGACCGAGGGCATGACCGCCGGCATCGGCTGGATTGCGCTCGCCCTTGTGGTCTTTGCCAGCTGGAAACCCTGGCGCGCGCTGCTGGGTGCCTATCTGTTTGGCGGGGTCACCGTGGTGCAGCTTAATCTGCAGGCGGCAGGCGTTGCCATCCCGGTCGAGTATCTGGCAATGTCGCCCTATCTGATTACCATCCTGGTGCTTGTTATCCTTTCCGCGGACAAAAGCGGCGCACCCGCTGCGCTTGGCCGCAATTTCCACGCCTCCCGCTAGTGCGGGGGGCCTCATTGACCGCCCCGGCTGCCGGGGCCAACCAAAACCAACTGGGGAGTCCCTTTGATGAAACTGACCAACCTCCTGACCAGCGCCGCCGTGGCGCTTGGCCTGGCCGCGGGCGCGGCGCTGGCCGAAGACAAGACCAAAGTGGGCTTTGTCTATGTCGGCCCCGTCGGCGACGGCGGCTGGACCTATGAGCACGACCAGGGCCGCAAGGCGGTTGAGGCCGAATTCGGCGACAAGGTCGAAACCGTCTATGTGGAAAACGTGGCCGAAGGCCCGGATGCCGAGCGGGTGATGACCCAGATGGCGCTGGAAGGCGCCGACCTGATCTTCACCACCTCCTTTGGCTACATGGACCCGACCATCAACGTCGCCAAGAAATTCCCGAACGTGAAGTTCGAGCACGCCACCGGCTACAAGCGCGCGGACAACGTCTCGACCTATTCCGCCCGCTTCTATGAGGGCCGCGCGGTGCAGGGCACCATCGCGGGCCACATGACCGAGAGCAACATCATCGGCTACATCGGCTCCTACCCGATCCCGGAAGTGATCCGCGGCATCAACTCTGCCTATATCCACGCCAAGAAAGTGAACCCCGACGTAGAGTTCAAGATCGTCTGGGCCTTCACCTGGTTCGACCCGGCCAAAGAAGCGGACGCCGCCAAGGTGCTGATCGAACAGGGTGCCGACGTGATCCTGCAGCACACCGACTCCACCGCGCCGCAGGCGGCTGCACAGGCCGCGGGCAACGTGATCACCTTCGGCCAGGCGTCCGACATGTCGGAATATGCGCCTAAGCCGCGCGTCTCCTCGATCATTGATGACTGGGCACCTTATTACATTGCCCGCACCAAGGCTGTGATGGACGGCACCTGGGAGTCGGTCGACACCTGGGACGGCATCGGCGCCGGCATGGTGGGCATCGGCGAAATCTCTGACGCTGTTCCGGCGGACGTGAAAGAGGCTGCTCTGGCTATCAAGGACTCGATCGCGGACGGCTCCTACCACCCCTTCACCGGCCCGCTGAAAAAGCAGGACGGCAGCGACTGGCTGGCAGAGGGTGAAACCGCCGACGACGGCACCCTGGCCGGTATGAACTTCTATGTCGAAGGCCTCGAAGGCGACATTCCGCAGTAAGCGGCCCCCTTACGAGACTCACAAAGGCCCGCCACCCGGCGGGCCTTTTCTGTTGCGGCAGGGTGTCGGATGCCGGCAAAGCCTGCTGACACGCCCTGTCACTCTCCTGTTGTAGACCCCGCTCCACCGGCCGCCCGCCAGCATACCTGGCCCGGCCATCCGGGAAGCTGTGAAGCACATTGGAGAGAACCTTTGAAACTGAACTACGCCGTTGTTGGCACCAACGACATGGACGCGTCGGTCAAATTCTACGACGCCCTGTTCGAACACTCGGGACTTGCGAAGATCCGTCCGAGCGAGAGAATGACCTACTGGCTGATGGACGATTTTGCCTTTGCCGCCGCCCTGCCCTTCGACGGCGAACCGGCCACCAATGGCAATGGAACCATGGTAGGGTTCAGCCTCGGCTCTGCCGCCGAAGTCACCAGGCTGCACAGCAAGGCGATTGAGCTGGGCGGCACCTGCGAGGGCGCGCCTGGGCAGCGCGGACCGCGGTTTTCAGCATATGTGCGGGACCTGGACAGAAACAAAATCTGTTTCGCCGACTAGGGTCAGGAGCAGACAACCGGCGCCGCCAGCTTTTGCGCGGCGCCGTCGACCCGCCGCACCAGCGCCGGACCGGTGACCGTGCAGCCGGCCAGCTGCGCCGCATATTCGGTCAGCTTCTCCAGCTGCTCCCTGTCGGAGGCAAACAGATGCTTCAGCGGCAACCGGATCTTGTTCAGCACGGCAAAACTGCTGCCATCCACAGTCACGATCCGGAAACGGGTCCTGGCCTCCCCCAAACCGGTCTGAGCCGCATAGGGGGATTTCCATTTCGAGCTGGAGTAAGCCATGGCTGACTGCGCCGCAGCCCGGCCGGCCTGCGGCTGGCCACCGCCCTGGTAGCTTGCGGAATGAAAGACCAGCCAGGGCGCGCCGGTGCGGGTTTTGTGCAGGCCCGGGCGCATGGCGCTGGTATAGTATCCGGCCTCTGCCAAGGCTGCTGTCCGGTAATCCGGCCCGCCGGTCTCAACCCCGGCCGCCGGCTGCGCGCCATAGCCGGTGCGGGTTGCCGACCAGTAATCCGGCTTTTCCGGCGCCGCGCAGGCTGCCAGCAGGGCCGCTGCCCCGATCATCAGAAACTGTTTCACTTTCCCTCTCCGTTCCGCTGCACCGGCTATCATGGCAAGGAAACCGGGCCGGATTATGGCACTGCTCACGGGTTGCGGCAGACCGCGGAAACCGCCTTTCCCTGCTTGCCCCCCTGTGCCAAGCTCCGCGCCATGACCCAGACCGCACGCAAGATTCTGACCGCCCCCGACGGCGCCCCGGCCAGCCGTTTCGCCTTTGGCACCATGCAGTTCGGCGGCCGCGCCGATGAGACGCAATCGGCCCGGATGTATGCCGCCTGCCGCGCCGCCGGGATCAATCACTTCGACACCGCCTGGGTCTATACCGATGGCCGGTCGGAACAGATCCTGGGCCGCCTGATCAAGAACGACCGCGACCAGCTGCTGATCGCCACCAAGGCGGGCTACACCGGCGGCGCGGGGGCTGCCAACCTGCGCACCCAGCTGGATGAGAGCCGCCGCCGTCTGGGGCTCGATACGGTCGACGTGTTTTATCTGCACCGGTTCGACCCGGACACGGACCTGCGCGAAACCATGGACTGTTTCGCCGCGCTCAAGGACGAGGGGGTGATCCGCTACGTTGGCCTGTCGAACTTTGCCGCCTGGCAGGTGATGAAGGCGCAGATGGCGGCGCTGGCCTCCGGCACCGGCGTGGACATCCTGCAGCCGATGTATTCGCTGGTGAAACGCCAGGCTGAGGTCGAGATCCTGCCGATGTGCGCCGACCAGGGCATCGCCGTGGCCCCCTACTCCCCCTTGGGCGGCGGGCTCCTGACCGGCAAATATGCCGGCGGCGGCAGCGGCCGCATCACAGAAGACGACCGCTACCGCGCCCGCTACGGCGCTGAGTACATGCATGCAGCCGCCCAGCGCCTGTCAGCCCTCGCGGCGGAGCGCGGCACCGATCCGGCCACACTGGCCGTGGCCTGGGCCGCCGCGCACCCTGCGTTTCCGATGCCGATCATCTCCGCCCGCAGCGTGCAGCAGCTGCAGCCCTCGCTGGCAGCGCTGGATTTTGAAATGGACGCAGAGCTTTATAATATAATCGAAGCCTTCAGCCCGCGGCCTGCGCCCGCGACTGACCGGCTGGAAGAACAGGATTAGACCCATGCAGGATTTCATCGTCATCGGCGGCGGTATGGCCGGCATCAGCGCCGCCGCCCGGCTTGCGGACCTGGGCAGCGTCACCCTCCTGGAGATGGAGGACGCGCTTGGCTACCATTCCTCCGGCCGCTCTGCCGCGCTGTTTGAGGAAAATTACGGCCACGGCCCCACCATCGACCTGAACCGCGCCAGCGCCGCCTACCTGCGCGAGAACGGCTACCTGTCGCCGCGCGGGCTGATGCTGGTCGGGGCCAAGGACGATGGCGCCGGTTTTGCCCGCGATGTGGATGAACTGGGCATGGCCACGCTGGAGCTGGAGGAGGCCCTGGCCATGGTGCCGATCCTGAACCCCGGGACCGTCGGCTATACCGCCATAAGCGGCGCGGCAGAGGATATCGACACCGACCGGATGCTGCAGGATTTCGCCAAGGCCTTGCGCGCCGCGGACGGCCGGACCGTGACCAAGGCGCCGGTGACAGCCATCACCCGTATCCAAGACGGCTGGGAGGTCACCGCGGGCGGCCAGACCTATCAGGCCCGTCAGCTTGTCAACGCCGCGGGCGCCTGGGCGGATCAGGTCGCGGCGCTGGCCGGGGTGGCAGCGATCGGCCTGCAGCCCAAACGGCGTTCGATGGCGCGGCTGCCGGCGCCTGGCGGCCATGATGTCAGCGGCTGGCCGATGCTGCTGGGCGTGGGCGAGACTTGGTACGCCAAGCCCGATGCAGGCAAGCTGCTGGTTTCCCCCGCGGACACCGGCCTGGTGGACCCGCATGACGCCTATGCCGACGACATGGTGCTGGCCGAGGGGCTGGCGCGCTATGAGGAAATGGTGACCGAGCCGGTCACCCGGGTCGAAAGCAACTTTGCCGGGCTGCGCAGCTTTGTCCGCGACGGCACCCTGGTGCTGGGTCCGGATCCGGATCAGCCCGATTTCATCTGGTGCGCAGGCCAGGGCGGCTATGGCATCATGACCGCACCCGCCGCCTCGCAGCTGATTGCCGACCTGGTGGCGGGCCGCGCGCCGGTGCTGGATGCGGACACGGTGGCGGCCCTGTCGCCCGCCCGGCTGCGCTGATGCCGGTGCGCCCGGTTCCCGGTGCGGCCTCGGTGGCGGCACCGGAGGACGGCAAGCTGTTTGCCCCCGCCGCCGCCCGCAACAGCGGCGTGCTGTGCGATCTGCTGGCAGAGGTGGCCCCCGCCACGGGCCGCGCGCTGGAACTGGCCAGCGGCACTGGCCAGCACGCGGCGGCCTATGCCGCCCGGCTGCCCGGCCTGACATGGCAGCCCAGCGAGGTGGAGGAGGTCCGGCTTGACAGCATCCGGGCCTATGCCGAAGAGAGCGGCCTCAGGAACATCCTTCCGCCGGTGCAGCTCGACGCCACCGCCCCCGGCTGGGGCGCAGCGCATCCCGGCCAGGATCTGATTGTGCTGGTGAACCTGCTGCACCTGATCAGCGAAGACGAGGCCCGCGCCCTGATCCGCGAGGCCGCCGCCGCCCTCGCCCCCGGCGGACGCTTCGTGCTCTACGGCCCCTTCTTGCGCGGCGGTGAGCTGACCAGCGACGGCGACCGGGCGTTTCACGCGGCGCTCTCCGCCCATGACCCAGAGATCGGCTACAAGGACGACTTCGACGTCATCGATTGGCTGCACGGCGCCGGGCTGGAGCTGCTGCACGCGGTGGAGATGCCCGCTAACAACCTGGCGCTAATCGCGGAAAAACCGGCCATCTGACCTGGATCAAAGCTGCGCGACCCCGCCGCCCATACACCTTCAATAATCCGAATGTATTATTGAGGGAACAGCAGATGGACTGGCACGAGAAACTGGACGGGACCCGCAAGGGCCTGCGCAATCTGAACGGGGCGATCCCGGAAACCGCCCAGGCATTTGGCGCGCTTGGCAAGGCGGTGAAACAGGGCGGTGTTCTGGAATTCAAGCAGAAGGAATTCGTCGCCCTGGGCATCGCGGTGGCGCTGCGCTGCGAGGATTGCATCGGCCTGCATGTGGAGGCGCTGGTCAAGGCTGGCGCCAGCCGCGCCGAGGTCGGGGATGTGCTGGCGATGTCGATCCAGATGGGCGGCGGCCCGGCGATGATGTATGCGGCCAAGGCGATGGAGTGTTTCGACCAGCTGGCACGCTGAAGCCCGGAGCGGAATTCAGCCCCTATCCGGCAGCCCGCACCGCGTGCAGCCCCTGCAGCGCCTGACGGATATGGGGCAGGCCCGGATTGTCCGGCAGGTACAGTGCCTTGCAGCCCAGGCTGATCTCTGGCGCTGCCTCCACAGCGTGGATCTGCCCCGCCGCCAGCGCCTCTGCCGCCATATAGGCTGGAAAATACCCCATGCCGCCCCGCTTCATCAGGTAGCGCAGACCCATCAGCGCATTGCCCAGAACGATGTGCTGACGGCTGCGGCGGGGCAGAACATCACGCAGCTGGGCGTCGTACTCGCTGCCGAATTCCAGGTTGATGAACAAGGGCAGCGCATCGCGGCCCAGCCGCAGCGGCTGGTCAGACACCAGCACCAGCCGCTCCGGCGGCAGCTCCTCCGCCGCCAGCCCGCTGCCCGCGGGCACCTCGTTGACGATCGCCAGGTCCAGCAGCCGCCGCGCCACCGCCTCGCCCATGTTCATCGCGTGGTCATAGTTCAGCGTGAACGGCACCGTGCCCTGCTCCGCCTCCAGCCAGACCGCAACATCCACCAGCACCGGATCCCAGACCGACAGCTGCGCCCCCAGCCGCAAAGGCACCCGCCCGGCCAGGCTCGCCTTCAGATCGCCGGAGACGAACTCCCAGGTCCGCACAATCTGCTCAGCATATGGCATGAACTGACGCCCCGCCTCGCTGAGCCGGGTGCCGCCGGGCCCGCGCTCAAACAGCGCCACGCCCAGGCGGTCCTCCAGCGCCTTGATGCGGGCGCTGACCGTGGTCTGGGTGACATTCAGCACCCGCGCCGCGCCGTGAAAGCTGCCGGTGGCCTCAATCGCCAGGAAGGTCTCAAAAGAATTGATCTGCATGTTGATCAATATTCCCAATCAGTCTGAGCAAATCAATTCGTTTTCCTGCTCACCCGGGACTCGTTAGTCTGCCAGCAGATCAACCAAAGGACCGCGCCAATGCTGGACAAAAGCCACAAGCCCACCTGGACCAGTTTCACCGAAGCCACGCCCGAAGACTGGGCCGCGGTGGAAAAATACGAGGAGGCCTATAACGCCGCCCTGCCCGATCGGATCCTCGATGCCATCCGCTCACTGGACGAGGACTGGACCCCGTACCCGGTGAACCGCTACCAGCACAGCCTGCAGGCCGCGACCCGCGCCTGGGAGGACGGCGCCGATGACGAGATCATCGTGGCGGCGCTGGTGCATGACACCGGCGACATCCTGTCCCCCTACAACCATGGCGAGCTGTCGGCGGCAATGATGAAGCCCTACGTCAGCGAAAAGACCTATTGGATCCTCAAGCATCACTGCGTGTTTCAGGGCTTCTATTACAACCACCACTTCGGCGGCGATCGCAACGCGCGGGACAAATACCGCGACAGCCCCTATTGGGAGAACTGTCGGTATTTCTGCGAAAAGTACGACCAATGCGCCTTTGACCCGGAGTATCCCACCAAGCCGCTGGAATTCTTCGAACCGATCCTGCGCAAGGTGCTGTCGCGCGGCTGGGGGCATATGGAACTGGCGGAAACGGCGAAAGACTGATCCGCGTACACCGGGACAGCCTTCCGCAAAGAAAAAGAGGGGCCTGATGGCCCCTCAATAAAACAATGGTGCGGTTAGTCCCACCAGCCTTCGTCGACCGACGGCAGTTCTTCCAACTGCTCCTCGGTATAGCGGGTGACGATCACGTAGCGCTTGTCATCTACCGGGGCCAGACGCATGTCTTCCACCGGGATCATCACGTGCTTGTCGCCGACATCCAGGAAGCCGCCAACCTCGGCCACAACGCCCTTCATCATGCCATTGCGGTCCAGGATGATGTCTTCGATTTCACCGATGTCGTTCCAGTCCGGGCCAACGCCTTCAGCTTCCCAGTTACCCCAGGTGTCTTCGTCCATCGGGCCGTTCAGGGTGTAAATGTCACCGCCGGTGATATCGCGGGTGCGGATCAGATCCTTGGTGTCCATAGCGGTTTCTGCAAGAGCGGGCGCAGCGGCCATACCAGCAGCCAGGGCGATCATTGCGATGCGTTTCATGGTGCATTCTCCTTTTCTGGTTCGTTCATAAGGAGAACGGGCACCGGGCAGGAAAGTTCCTGAAAACCCCAGAAAATTCCTGCCGCTAAGCCCGGCCGCCGCTGCGCCGGCGGTGCAAAGGCATCAGGCGCG